>JAAYBJ010000281.1 GCA_012730105.1 Candidatus Hydrogenedentota bacterium | reverse complement strand
CTGATGGCCCAGGAGGCGCTGACCATTACGGTGAAGGGCGTCAATCACGCCCCGGTGCTGGAACCGATCGGCAGTCTTGAACTTTTGGCCGGAGAACGGCTGGAGTATCAATGCCTGGCGTCCGACCCGGACGCGGGAGACATGCTGACCTGGCGCTTGGTGAATGCGCCAATCCGCATGGGCATTGATGAGGACTCGGGCATGCTGGTGTACGCGTCCATTGACGGGGAGGAGGCGGTGTACACGGTTACGGTGGAGGTGACGGATAACGGCCTGCCGCCGCTCATCGACAGTGAAACCATAACGGTGACCGTCAAGCGGATCAACAGTCCGCCCATTCTGGAACCCGTCGGGAGCCATGAGGTCGTTGTCGGCAGTCGACTGGATGTCCCATGCCAGGCCAACGACCCCGACACGGGAGACACCTTGACTTGGGTCCTGTTCAATCCGCCGCCCCGCATGACCATCAACCCCGTGACCGGGTTGCTGGTGTATCAGCCAGTCGCCGGAGACGAAGGAACGCTTACGGTAAGCGTGCAGGTATGGGACAATGGCGATCCGCCGCTGTACGACGAGGAAACCGTCACGATCACGGTATTACCCGGCGCCTACATTACCGGTCCGCCTTACGCGGTCATCAACAACCGGGTGGAACTCCTATTCCACGGTATTGCTCAGGCGGAACCGTGGCATGTGCAGTGGGACCACGACGGTACGGTCATCCCCGATCAGACGGATGAAACGCTGGTCATCGAATCGGTGACCTATGATGATGCCGGGTGGTACACGGCCACGCAGATCAGCGACACCAAGGCCGAACCCGTCTCCGCCAGTTTCTACCTGAATGTGGTCGAGGCGGTTCCACTGAAATGGTGGACCGTGATTGCTGTTGTGGCATCCTTGATGGCACAAGTGGGACTCAGGAAACGAATGAAACCCATGCAACTCATAAAGCGAAAGAATCAACGATTTTAAGCCCTTGTGCTATACTTTATGTTGGTTGTAGTGATAAAGGATAGGATTTGAACGAGCTGTTCAAAAAGATCCAGGCGCTTGTTGTGGCGTTAGAGGTCTGCGTATCCGAACACTACTACGACGCTTTGAGCGAGGATGGCCTGACAGCGCGAGAAATCATGGCGGGCATTTCTACCGCACTAGTGCTTGAGGAGTATCCACACTATGGGAAAGGGCCTGCGGTGCTGGTGTTACAGCGAGACCGTTTGAATAATCCAATCCATGTGGTGTGGGGTATTCCGAAACAAAGTGAATGTCCTGTGGTTATTGTAACGGCATACCGCCCCGATCCGAAATGTTGGGACGAAACCATGACGCGGAGAAAGTGACCATGAAACGGATGAAAACCAAGTTCCTGCATGAAGGCAAATATGTCGCCGAGGTTACCGTGGAACTCATCGAGACCGATGAAGAATGGTCCCCCTATCTTTCTTTGGAGGAAGCCTATAAAATCGATGACATTCGTGAGTGTCTAAGAAACGGTGACCTCGAGGCGGCCGCAAAGCATGCCAAGGTCTATGTATTGACGCCTGTTGCGGTATAGCAGGAATACCTTCACGATGGCAAGGAGATGCGGAGGTATCGAAGCGTTTGGGTTTCATGGATATAGCGTTGCCTTTATTAAAGTTTTTTGTCGTTCGTTCCCAAATTCCATTTGGGAATGCAAGTGTGTGCGAAGTTGTACTTCGCAATCATTGGCTGCGGTACAAGCATTAGGCGAAGAATAAGAAAGAAATGGAATTTCAATAGAGAGTATGTTTCCAAGTGCAACTTGGGAACGAGCCGCCGGCGCAGGAAACACTGCGTCGTTGTTGCGAACATGTAAGGGATGGAATCTTGGAGGCGCGGCCATGTGCCGGTCTGCAAACATAATGGTGGGTCTGGTATGCGCAGTGGCGCTCTTTTGCGCGGGTGTTGCCGGCGCGGAGGTCGCGTACCGCTTTGAACGGTTGTGGCCCATGCTGGCGCAGCCCTGGTATTTCAGCAGTCCTGCGGGCCTTGCCTGTGATGAGAGCGGTAATGTGTATGTGGCGGACTCTTTTAACGGGCGCGTGCAAAAATACACAGCCCAGGGCCAGTTCATTACCCTGTGGAACGGATCCGACGGCCTGAATCCGGCCTTCGATACTCCCCAGGATATCGCGGTGGACGTGGACGGCAATGTGTATGTGCTGGACAGCGCAGCCTGCCGCGTGCGGGTGTTTGCGCCAACGGGCGCGGTATTGCATGCCTGGGGCGAACCAGGCGGAGGCCCCGGACAGTTTGAGCATCCCATGGGTCTCGCGCTGGATCGGACTGGCCGGGTCTATGTTGCGGACACGGGAAACAACCGATTCCAGGTTTTTGAATCCGACGGAGTGTTCCTAACCGCCTGGGACGGCGTGGGCCTCGGCTATGCCCTGAACCAGCCGGGTGACCTCGCTTTTGACGGCCGGGGTTATGCCTATGTGGCGGATACCGGGAATGACCGTGTCGTTTGCCTGGACAGTACAGGCGCATGGCTTGATGCCTGGGGAACTACAGGAACGGCGGAGGGCGATTTCCGGCATCCTTCCCGCATCTTGGTGGATAGCGACGGGCGTGTCTATGTGTCCGACATGGACAATTTCCGTATTCAACGTTTCAGTGCAGAGGGTGCCTTCCAGTTGGCCTGGGGTGTCGAGGGACACGATGCGGGGGAATTCGCCCGTCCGGATGGCATCGCCCAAGACCTGTTCGGGCGCATACTCGTTTCGGACAGCGGGTGGCACGACCGCGTCCAAGTGTTCACGGAAGACGGCGTGTTTGTCGCCGCCTGGGACAGCCAGCGCGGCGGTCCGAATGAATATGATGGCCCGACGGATATTGCTGTGGATGCTTCCGGCGAGGAGGCCTTCATTTACGTCACCGATTTCGGCAACAGCCGCATCCAGAAACTGAATGAAGCCGGGCGCTTTGTGGAATATTGGGGACCGGTGGCGGGGGAGACGGGACATTGCCAGTCCCCCTATTCCATTACCTTGAACACGCTGCACCAGATTGCTTATGCCTATGACCTGTATGACCACAAGATTCGAAAATATAACTTGGCGGACGGTGGCTCTATCGGGGAATGGGACAGCCTGGCGAGTTCCTTCGTCGGTTTAGCCGCCACGGCCGAATATCTCTACATGGCGGACTCCCTGAATAACACGGTGCGTATTTTCGATAACACGGGTGAGGTAAAATATGAATGGGGCGAATCGGGAAGTGAAGACGGGCAGTTTTCATTTCCTTATGACGTCGCGGTTAGCGAGACGGGGGAAATTTATGTGGCCGACAGCGGCAACCACTGCATCCAGGTGTTTGACGAAGCGGGCAGTTTCGTTCGGAAATGGGGTACATCGGGAACCGGTCCGGGAGAGTTCAACTTTCCCATTGCCATTGCGTTTACCCCGGAAGGGTCGGTGCTGGTTACGGATAGCGACAACCACCGTATCCAGCAGTTCAGCCCCGGAGGCGTCTTTCAAGCGCAATTCGGTACTTTCGGCGCCGCGCCGGGACAGTTCAATAAACCTCAGGGCCTGGCGGCGCTGGATGGCGGGCGGGTGCTGGTCGGCGATACTCTGAACAACCGGTTGCAGCAGTTCCGTGCCATGGAACAGGCCGAGCGGGCGCGCGCCGTTATTGTGGCGGGAGGCGGCCCCATCCCGGGAAACACCCTGTGGGATGCCACGCGTCTGTGCGCGAATTTCGCCTATCGCGCCCTGCTTTTTTCAGGGTATACGAAGGAGGATATTTATTACCTCTCCGCCGATCGTGCCGTGGACCTGGACGGCGACGGGTTGCCCAACGATGTGGATGCCGACTGCACCCTGGAGGACCTGGAATACGCCTTGACCGGCTGGCCGGCCGAGGGGGAGGCCGACACGGACCTGCTGACGACATACCTGGTGGACCACGGCGGCGAGAACACCTTCCGCATGAGCGCCACAGAAATCCTTGAGGCAAACACCTTTGCGCAATGGCTGAATGCCGGGCGCCACTATGTTTCCGGGGAAATGGTGTTCATTAATGACAGCTGTCATTCCGGCAGCTTCATCCGCGCGGCCGAGAAAAGCGTCGAGACGCCCGGCACTGTGATGATCGCCAGCGCGGCCTCCGGCGAATCGGCGTATTTCATGGGCACCGGCACGGCTTCTTTTTCAAGTGTGTTCTGGATGGATATTTTGAATGGACTGGATGTGGACAGCGCGTTCAACTTTGCCGATGCCACCATGCAGGCCATTTATGAGCGGCAGCATCCGCAGCTGGAAGGGGACGGCGACGGGATTCCCAACGAACCGGAAGATCATGCCGCCGCCGCGGGTCTCTACCTGGGCATGAGCGGTACTGGCGGCGTGGAGCGCCCGGTGATCGGGCAGGTGCTGGCGCCGGAAGAACTGGAGTCGACCACGTCCGCAAGCATTACCGCCTGGGACATTCAGGGGCCCGATCCCGTGACGGAGACCTGGGCCGTCATTCGCCCCCCGGAGACGGGCGTGAGTGAAATCGGTTCTCCCGTGCTTTGGTTGCCCACCGTGCCGCTTGATCCCGTCAGTGAGGGGGTCTACCGGGGCGAATACGGCGCATTTAACGCCTCGGGCGTCTACCAGGTAGCCGTGTATGCGCGGGACGCCGCCGGCCGCACTTCGGCGCCCGTTCAGCGCACCATCACCGTGGCGAACCCGCAGCGCCGCCGCGCCATCCTGGTTGTCGGCGGCGGCATTGATGACCCGTTCTGGCCGGCCGTGAGCAACAATGCCCTGATGGCCTGGCAGGCCCTCAAATTCCAGGGATATGCGGAAGAGGACATCCGCTTTTACAGCACGGAGGCGATCGTGACGGCGGTCAACGGCCTGCCGACCGTGGAGAATGTGCATCTCGCGATCACGGAGTGGGCCGCCGCCAATACCCTGGACCTGGCGGTCTATCTCACGGGAAACGGCGGGCCCGGCCTGCTGGAACTGGCGCCGGGGGAAATCCTGACCGCCACAGCCCTAAAACTCTGGCTGGATGCGCTCCAGGCCGCCATGCCCGGGCGGATCTCCGTGATTTGTGATTTTTGCGCCTCCGGCAGTTTTCTGCCTTTCCTGGCAGGGATGACGGACGGGCGGCGTATTGTGCTCAGCGGCAGCGGCAGGGAGAACGCGCCGGCATTCAGCGGCGAAGGGGACGCCTCATTCTCGCGGTTTTTCTGGCGCCAGATATTGTCTGGCGCGAACCTGCGCGGCGCGTTTCTGCACGCGGCCAACGCGCTGCAGTTCGCGGACGGCGAGTATGCGCCCTGTCTGGATGACACGGGTGACGGCCAGTATACCCCCGGTGTTGACGGCCATTACGCGGCGTCCACCACGCTTGGTCGCGGAATCCGCATTGCCGCGGATCCGCCGATCATTCTGGAGGTGTGCCCGGCCCAGGTCATCGGCACGGGGAAAAGTGAAACGGAAACCACCGCCCAACTTTGGGCAAATCCGATAACAAGCACGGCCCCGTTAAGCCGGGTATTTGCGGTGGTGTATCCGCCCGGACAGGATCCCCGCGATTGCGGCGTAACCAATTCGGGGGGGGATATGCTGCCCATGACCCAGGACCCGTCCGGCCTTTACGGGGTTACTGATGACGGTTTCCTGGAACGGGGCGTGTACCAGGTGCTCATTTACGCCGAGGATGTCTCCGGGGAGGTGTCCGCCCCGGCGCGCACTTCGGTGGAACAGCAGAATTCCACGGTCATTCCGGACCATTATGAACTCGATGACACCCCCGGCGAGGCTTCCTGGATCGGCATCGGCGGCGAGGCGCAACATCACAATTTCAGCCGTAGCGGAGACGAGGACTGGGCGCTGTTTTTTGCCGAGGTCAATGACCTGATCGTGGTGGAGACGCGCCATCTCGGACCGGCCGCCGCCACGCGGCTGGAAATATACCGCCCCGGGGAGCCGCCGGAACTGCTTGCCTGGGATGAATACAACAACCCGGAGGAAGTGGGCGCGGCGCTCCTGCAATGGCGCGCGGATGCTGAGGGCTTTTACCTGGTGCGGGTGACCTGCATTCCGCCGGAGGCCTACGGGGCCGACACTTTCTATGACCTGATCATAAGCAGCGTGTTGGGGCTGACCCTGCCCGGCACCCTGGCGGTTCATGTCGAGGATGGCGGGCAGCAGGTGCTCGACAGTGTAAAATTGACCTTGACCGGCTTTGGTGGTTTGTCCAGCGTAACGGACAACCAAGGGGATACCCTGTTTCCGACCCTGCCCGCCAACCGGAATTATTCCGTACAGGCCGAAAAAGAAGGCTACCAAAGTGCCACGCAATCGGCCTACGTCACCCCCGGCCAGACTGCCGTTGTGTCCTTCGTATTGCAGGGCATATTACAGGAGGAGGGAGAGGGAGAGGGTGAGGGTGAGGGTGAGGGTGAGGGTGAGGGTGAGGGTGAAATACCTGTTGAGGGCGAAGGGGAGTTTTCTGAAGGTGAAAGCGAGGGTGAACCGTTGGAGGAAGGCGAAGGCGATGTGGTTGCCGAAGGTGAAGGCGAACAACCGGTGGAGGGTGAAGACGAAGGCGAGTCCTGCGGTTGCGACTGTCAAAACAGCGGGAAACGCATCCTCCCCTTGCGTCGTTTTCTTGGAGATATGGTTCTTATCGGGTTGTGCATCGTTGTACTGGTCGCTTATGGCCAGATCACAGGTAAACCATAAACACGTTCTTAACCGTTAACAACAGGGCGCTCTTGCGCCCGTGGAGGAAGGTATCGTGAAACATGTAAGACGCATATCCGTGTCGGCCCCGGTCCCGGCGCAACTGGAATCCATACTGCAGGTCATTGGTGTGGCCCAGGCGCTTCTGGCGCTGTTCAACGGTATTATGAACACCTTCGGAATACCCATTCCACAGAAAGGTGGGGACGCCGCCTCCTGACGTTGTCCGGACTTTTTATGTGCCTGAGTGAATGATTGCGGTATGTCGAGAAAAGGAAGTGCGTGCTTCCATGACATGCGAGGAGAAGCGAGCATGGACGAGAAAGAAAAAGATGAAGCGTTTTCACTGGGTAATCTTCCCGAATTGGGAGATCTGCTGGCCGAGTTCCCCACATCACCCAGCGGGGGAAATGTCAGTTTTCATGTGGCGTCACCGGCGGATTCCCTGATAAACGCGACGGTGGGCAACTATAAAATTCTGGCGTTGATCGGTGAAGGCGGATTCGGAAACGTGTACAAGGCTCATGACGCCTCGCTTGGCCGCGACGTGGCCATCAAGTTTCTCTGGGGCAAGCCGGATGCCTCCCGGCGCATTCTGTTCGAACGGGAAGCCAAGGCGGTCGCCGCCCTCAGCAAACATCCCAATATCGTGGATATTTACCAATGGGGTGAATATGAAGGCAGAAACTATATTGTGTTTGAATATGTGGCGAGCAATGGGTTGCGTCTGATGGAAGAGCATCCGGACGGGGTGCCGGTTCCCATAGCCTTGCGCGTTGTCATGGAATGCGCCGAGGCGCTGCATGAAGCGCACCGGCACAATATACTGCACCGCGACGTCAAGCCAGCAAACATCCTCATCGAGCCGGACAGCGGCATCGCCAAACTGACGGATTTTGGCCTGGCCCACCTGGGAACGTCCGGGGAGTTTACACTGGAAGGCAGAATTAGCGGTTCGCCCTCCTACATGTCGCCGGAGCAGGCGAACGCCCAGAATCTTGATGTCCGTTCCGATATCTTTTCCCTTGGTGTAACCCTCTATGAATTGCTGTGCAGGAAAAAACCTTACGAAGGGGTGACGGCGGAGGAGATTATCGACAAACTGCGGCGGAACGAACGGGTGCCCCTGAGCGAGCGCCGGCCGGATCTCGATAAATCCATTCGAGACATTGTCGAGATTGCCACCGCCTATAAACGCGAGAACCGTTATCAGGATGCCGGTGAAATGGCGCGGCATTTGCGCATGACGCTGCAGTCCATCGAACGGCGCGGGGGCGTGTCCCCGGTTTCGGTTCCGGATGCTTTGCCGGAGGGCGATAAGAAGAAACCCGCGAACCGGTTCAGAAAACGGGCGGTGCAGGCGGTGGTGGCGGCTGGAATTGTCATTGTGGCCTTGTATGGCTTGAGGGTCTTGTTGTTGACCGATGAACGCGCCGGGCTAAAAGACGATCCCACGTTTCAAGCCGGCATAGTCTCGATGAATCAAGAGGATTTTTTTACGGCGGCGTCCCATTTTGAAAAAGTGCTGGGCGTCCAGCCGGACAGCGACCAGGCCCGCTACGGGTATTGCATGGCCCTGGCGCATCTGGGCAAAACGGCGGAGGCCTCGGAGCTGGCCGCCGCCATTGAGGCGCCCGAATTGCGCGCGAACGCCGAGGCCGCCGTTATGTTCCTGTCCCGGGGAGGAAATGCCGGCACGGACATCCGGGCGCTGGCGGAAAAAAATCCGACGGGCTACCTTAAGTCGCTGCTGGGGCGGCTGGACGTCCTTGAGGGGAACTATGCCCAGGCTGCCGAAACGCTGGGATCCGTTTCGGAGGAGCAGTTCTCTTTTGCCTACCAGTTTGCGGACGCCCTGGAAGCCTTGGGACAGGCCAGGTATCATCTAGGCAACTACCCGGAGGCGAGGGCGGTGTTCGAGCGGGTTTCCCAAAACGCCGTCGGCGGTTCGAAACTGGCGGCGCGCGCCTATCTCTCGGAGATCGATTCAAGACTGGATGAAACGCGTCGGGCGGATATCAGCGCCAAAGCCGCTGATATTCGGAAACTTATCGACCAGGCGGGTGGTATCACGGAGAACGCCGATGAATGGACCAGCCGCCCGCTGACCTTCGCCGTGCTGCCGGGCGAGGTCAAGGCGGGCCGCCTGGCCGTGGAATCCGGCCTGGCGGATCTTCTGCCCACATTGTTGGGGAACGATCTTGCCGAGGATACCTCGATGACAATGGTGGATCGTGAATTGCTTCGTGAACTGCTTATGGAGCAGGAACTTTCGGGGATGCTGAGCACGAATGAGGGCCGGTTGCGCCTCGGGCGGGTGCTGGGCGCGCGCCTGTTGGTCAAGTGTGATTTCACCTTCGCGGGGGGCGGCGAAAAAATTGTGGTAACCGTGGATGATACGGAAACCACGGAACGCATTCCCGTTCCCGTGCAGGATCTTCAAGACCAGGTAGCATTGGACGGTGTCGCCGAATCGCTTTCAAAGCTGATCTGGAAAAACGTCTCTGGCCATTACCCGATCCAGGGCAGACTTTACAACGCTGAGGACAGCCCCGAGATCAATATCGGCGCCGGGGTTGGTGTGAAATCGGGAATGGTGTTTGACATACTGGCCGATCCGGACGCGCCGCCCCTTTCCGGGGCGCAGGCGGTGGTGCAGGGAACGCCCGGCGGCGCCAGCGCTCAGGTAACGCTGAAGGGCATTGATATCGGCGGCGCGAATGCCACCGAAGGGCAATGGCTGGTCCGCGCCCGACGCTGGGGATCGGTCTGATGCACCGTGAATCCTTCCATACGCCGTGGCGCCTGTACGGGTTGGCGGCCTTGGCGCTTGCGGCGCTGCTCCTGGGAGGCTGCGCCTCTTTCGGGGACAAGCCGCCCGTCTACGAAAAGGACGGCGTGCGCTACGGCGTGACAAAGGGCACGTTCCGAAGCCGCTGGTGGAACTATTACCAGCGGGGGTGTTCCTATCTTGACGGCGGGTATTACAAGGAGGCGGAACAGGACTTCAGGGCGGCCCTGCAGGGGCGCGCGAAGGACCAGCGCTGGCCGCGTACCTACGGGCTCCATTTTATCCCGGAATATTTTCCGAACCGGGAATTGGGTATCGCCCTCTATCACCAGCAGCAAGTGGATGAGAGTCTGCGGCGGCTGGAATCGAGCCTTGAACAGCGCTTTTCCGCCCGGGCCGCCTTTTACCTGGGCGAGGCGCGCAAGGTATGGCTGGCTGGAAACGGGAAAGATGCCGCGCCGCCTGAAATCGAGATTACCTCGCCCGCTGGGGGCGCGGTGGTCGGGGCCGCCGAAGTGACGCTGGAAGGCATCGCCCGGGACGACACCTTTGTTTCATCGATTAAGATCGATCAGCAGGATATAGACGTCCGGGTGTCCGCGGCCGCGGTGCCTTTTAAGAGGACGGTTCCCCTTAACCCCCTTCAGAATACCATCCGGGTGGAAGTCGCGGATCTTACGGGGAAAACCAGCGTAGTAAACATTCCCATCGTGTCGGATGTGGACGGTCCCCTCGTCAGTTTTGACGTGCCCGTGGTGTTGCCGGGCGCCTTGCGCGGTGTCGCCTTTGATCCCTCCGGCATCGCCGTGCTGCGCGTTGCCGGGAAAGAGGCCGCCCTTGCACCTTCGGAGGAGGGAACCGTCACGTTCGCGGTGGAACTCGCGAAGGAGGACATGACGCCGCCGTTGCGCTTCGAGTGCCTGGACAAGCTGGGCAACAGCACCAACGGGGAACCGCCCCTGGATTTGCTTGTTCTCAATCCTCGCTTTCCGGAAGTAGTGTTCTCTTCAGGCCCGGGAGACTGTGTCCCTCTCGGCGGAGGATTGTACGCGCTGCTGGTGAACGGCGAAAGTATAGCGGTCGCGGCTGTGCCTGTGCAGCAGGGCGGGGTCACCATTGAGATGAGCAATATCCGGGAGGGGCAGCAGTACTACATGGACGAAATCGTGGTGGCCTTGAAAGTGCAGGCGGACAGCCCGGTTCGTGATATTGAACTTAACGGCCAGCCTGTTCCTGTATTTCCCGGCAGAAACTCCATGCGGATGAGCCGCAGGATGCGCCTGGAACCGGGCGACAACCCGTTGACGGCCAAGGCCGTGGATGCGGGCGGCGCGGAGGGCGTGGATCAGAAGACCGTCCGGCGCGAACCCGATGTGACCGATATGACAAAGGGCAAACTCGCCGTGGCCTTCCTGGGCGGCGTGGGCGCGACAACCTATCCGGAGGCCGAAGCGGATGTCGAGTATATCCTGAATGCCTTGGCCGCCACGGAACCGGTGCAAAAACGGTTTAGTGTGGTGGACCGCTCCCTGCTTCAGGACATACTCGCCGAACAGAACCTGTCCGAGGCGCTGGCGTCCAGCAAAAATAAACTTGCCTTGGGCAAACTGATTCCCGCGGAACTGATGATTGCCGCCCGCGTCAGGCGCGACCAGGAGTCCATTGAAATTCTGCTGGAAGGCATCAGCACCGAAACGGCCGTGCGCATTCTTCCGCAGGTGGAGGTGGCCGGGCCCTACGCGGACCTGGACCGGCTCATTGAAGAACTGGGGATACGGCTTGCGCAGGAACTGCCCCGGGTCCGGGGAAGAGTGCTCCAATGGGACCAGCCGGAAATTACGACGGATTTGAACGCGGCCCAGGGCATTCGGGACAGCCTCAAGTGCCTTGTGTTCCGGACGGAACCCGTGACCCATCCGGACACAGGCGAGTCGCTGGGCGAGAAGCCGGTCATTTTGGGCACAGGGCTGATCAACAACGTCACGGAAAAATTCAGCACCGCCGAGATCCTGCCCCTTGAAGAGGAGCAGGGTCTTGTAACACCGAACATTGAGGCGGGACATCATGTGGTCATCAAGTAAGCGCTTACAAATAGGGCCCTGTTTGGTCCTGCTGCTGATCGGCCTGCCGGGCCTTGCCGCCGCGCAGGAACTGGAAATCTCCAGCTCGCCCACGCCGGTAGGTTCCGGCGCGCGTGCGGCCGGCATGGCCGACGCCTTTGTCGCGGTGGCGGACGACGCCACGGCCGCTTCCTGGAACCCGGCGGGGCTGGTCCAACTCGAACGCCCTGAAATTTCCGTGGTCGGCGCGTACAATTACCTGATGGAATCCTTCGGTGCCGACTATCATGATGAATTTGATTCCAGGCATCACGCGGACAAACTGGCGCTCAATTATCTGAGCCTTGCCTGGCCGTTGCCGGTGACATTGCTGGGACGCAATGTATGCCTGTCCCTGAATTACCAGCAGAAGTATGATTTCAACCGCGCCTTCAGTTTTGATTTTAACCGCTCCAGTGCCGTGGGCGCCTTGGTGAACGATTTCATGCACTTTGACTTTGTGCAGAAAGGCGGCCTGAGCACCATAACCCCCGCAGCGGCCATTGAAATTACTCGACGTTTGTCCATAGGCGCCGCGTTCAATTTCTGGCAGCCCACCTTTCTCTCGGACAACAGCTGGGAACAGACCGTCAAAGGACGTTCAACGACCTTTGCCGGCGCCACGATTGCCCTCTCGGGATATTACACCAAAGAACGGTACGAGGACTTTACAGGACAGAATATGACGCTGGGCCTGCTGTGGTCCCCCTTGGACAGGCTCAGCATCGGGGTGCGTTATGATACCGCCTTCTCGGGCAAGGCCGACTACCGGCGCAGCGAATTGTACGGGCTGATGTACCTGAGTTCCGGCCTGATATCCATGACACCCGAAACCGTCCGGGAACGGCGCGAAGTGCATTTTCCCGATTCACTGGCCCTGGGCGTCGCGTGGCGGGCCAATGATAAGTTCACCCTGTCCATGGATGTGACGCGCACCGACTGGAATGATTTCTACGTCAAGACCGGGGACGGCGAACGGCGTTCGCTTGTGGATTTCAGCAACCTGGAAAACGCCTGGACGCGCACCCGTTTCGATCCGACCTATACGGTGCGTCTTGGCTGGGAATATGTCTTCCTGCCCAAAGAACCCGAGGAAAAACTGGGCCGCTTATGGACCCTTCGGGGCGGCGTATTCCTGGATCAGGAACCTGCCACGGGCAAATCGGACGGATTCCGCTGGCCGGGCGATAATGGCAACGGGAGGCCGGACAATTTCTACGGCTGCGCTCTGGGCGTTGGCGTGCAGCTGGGCCAGCGGGTGAACCTCGACGCCGCCTGGCAGCTGCGCTATGGCCCCGGCGTCAACAGCGATCTCATCCGGGGCGTCAGCGGTTTCGAAGAGGACGTCATCCAGCAGCGCTTCCTCCTGTCCACGGTCATCTATTTCTGAGACCTGTTTCGGGCATGCTCGCGTTGGTACTTTTTCCAAAACTACCGCAAAAAAAGCGTAACGCGGCATAGCCGCACCCAAAGTGTTTTGCGTCGGCTATCATTCACAGGGTGGAATAATGAACATTCGCCCCCTTTGGCGCAACCTGTTTTGGCGTGCCGGGGACACCCGCGCTCCCAAGACATACAAACGCATGATTTTTGTCGGCAAGATGGCTGTAAATGTCTATGCTTCGTCCGGGACCATACCCGGAAGAAGAGGTGCCTTCGGCGCAACAGAAGTCAACACTACAGACGAAGAAAATAAAGGGAGCGTAAAAACGTCCCCATCAACGCACTTCGCTTTTCATTATAAATAACCTCAAGTACCGTCATTCCGGTTTTTTCGCGACCTCTGGCTTAGATCGAAGAGCGATACTGTACAACGCGAAAAAGACCGGAATCCAGATTCAGCCTGCTGCGATGAATGCCCATTTCCTTTTTCGAATAATACAGCTAACGCGGGCTGTTCCTCACTTGCGGCTTCCGAAGATAGATTCCGGTCTTTTCGCGGCCTGGCACAACGTTCTTTTTGCATCTTTTTGCACCGCGAAAAACCGGAATGACACTTTGTTTCTGGGTCTTTGAGCTAAATCAAAGCACGACATTCCTCTTGTTTACCTATACTTAAAACAGAACCCAAATTTTTTGTCCGCGAAATGGCCCTAAGCGCTTTATTGCGGTAACTTCTTCGAAACAACAGTAGAAGAGGACGGGTGGCAATATGCAAAGAAACGGTGATTGCGGCTATGCCGGGAGATGGTAGTACTGGGGCAGAGGGTCTCGCTTTCCCTCACAAATTGGTTACTGCCTGGCCGCAGTGCGGGCCGAGTGGAACCGTAATCGTACCTGGTCTTCGCTGTATAAGGCTGAAAAAAAGTGAGTACCTAAGCCATATATAAGGAAAAGCGGCTCCCGCCTTTTTGGCTATGCTTTTTGCGAAACGTTAGCTGCGAGAAGTTCTCCTATAGTACTCTTTGTGCTATACTTTTGTCGGCAGAAACTAATAAACTGTGAGGAATGAAATTTTATATATTTGGAGATGGGCGTGGCGTTACCAGAGGCTTCAAAGATCCTGAGGGCTGTATCCCTATCTAAAATGTGGGAAAGGGTGTGTTCATGTTGAAAAAACAAAGAGGAACTATATCCATAGTAGCGCTCATTGCCGGAGGCTTGCTTTGTGTTTTTTGTGTCCCAACCTTGGCGCAACCCATCGAAATTGATTCCATCGAAGAACTGCAGAAAATCGGTAACGATCCGGGATATCCCCTGAGCGGGGACTACATCCTTACACAGGATATTGATGCGTCAGTCACCAAGACCTGGGATGATGGGGCAGGATTTGCACCTATTGGTCCGGAAAGTACAGATAGTTTTATTGGCCATTTTGATGGACAAGGGCATGCGATAGTCAATGTACATATTAATCGGCCATACAAATCGTTTAATGTTGGGCTTTTTGGATATGTTGGTGCAGGAGGTATTGTGGAGAATCTAGGCATAGAAGACATACATGTCTCAGGCCGTTCGGTTGTGGGGGGAGGGGTTGGATTTAATAAAGGTACTTTAAATAACTTGTGAGTACCGAGTTCTCTTTTATTCGTTCGGTTGATTGTCGGCCCTGATTTTACACAACTCGATAGCCAAAGTCACCCATTCCTGGGTGAGTTCCTTGTACTTACGGTAGTTGGCTAT
>JAAYBJ010000004.1 GCA_012730105.1 Candidatus Hydrogenedentota bacterium | reverse complement strand
GTTTATTATGAAAAGAAAGATACGTTGATACGGGTGTGTTTCATGTGTTTCTTTCTGACTGAGATACTGCGTTTCGGTTGCGCCGAAGGCGCCCCTTCTTCCGGGTGAAATCCTGGAAGAAGCGTAGTGCCTTAGAAGGCGTTTGCGAAGTTTAACTTCGCGGACAAGTGCGTTCCCAAGTACAACTTGGGAACGAGAGGAAAATCAGGACGCTCAAGGAATTATTTTAGACGTTTGTGATAGCGACGTTTATCACAAAAACCGCTTTTGAACATTCATATCGACAAAAGGTTTTGAGACATCTTCTGCAACTTGGGAACGAGAGGAATAAGTACCGACTATTGGCCCTATCATAAACATAGCGTGCTTCAACGGCTTTTTTTATCTTGGCGTAAGCTTTTGCAGGAAGTAGGTCCATGTTCACGTCAGACTGCGGTATCTTCAAGCCGATCACGGGCGACAACCTTCCCGGGCGCGATGGCCCGGACCGTAGCTTCCTTCAAAGCCAACGGCCAGCAGAGGACCGACACCAGCAAGAACATCCACGCTGTAGGAAAGTAGCGCTCCGCATCAGCGGCGGCGGTACGCCGTACCGTGCAAGGCTTGGTTGGGGCTTCACTGCTTATTTCAAGATCTTCTCTATGGTCTCCCATTTGTCTCGGAATGGACCGAGATCCTTCTCTTGTATGGCCGAATGGAGGGAGTCCCACTTCTTCGGACGGATGCCGTTATGCTTTTCGAGGTACGCCTTGTGATGGGCAACGAGCATGTTCCTGAAACGCACCCACGGGAGGATATAGAAATCATCGTTCCCCTCTTCGTCAATCCTGACGAAGACCATCATGAGGTGTCGTACCGGGCACCGCTTTTTCTCTCCGACAATCTGTTTCTTCCCGTCGAATTTGATGTCACAGTACAGCGAGATGTTGCTGAATTGCCAGGAAGGCCCGCTACTGGCTTTCACCTGGACCGCGACATGTCGTCCTGACTCATCGGACGCGATGATATCATAATGGGGGACGTTGCCGGTGAACGTGGTGGCGATAAGGCCACGGCGGGAAAGTTCTGCCGCGACGAGGTATTCGCCGGTTGCTCCGACAAGTTTGTTGTTGCGTCCTGTTGCCATAGTTCTTATCCTTCAATGTCCGAGATCAGCTGCGTTTGAGGCGACGCCTGCTTTGCTGTAGCAAAAGTAGGCGGCGGGTCAAACGTCAGCTGCAGCGATTTGTTGGGCGTCATCACTCGTAGTCGCAGTCGCTTCTGCACAAGCGATAACACATCTATCTCACTTGAAATAAGCCACTTACAATGCGATTTTTAGGCGCACACCCGAATTTCGGAAGGTTACAAACTGGAGTTGCAATGTTACAAATCGAATATGTAAAGACGCAACAAGCATTTGTAAAGTTACAAACATCATTTGTAAACCTGCAAGTTCCTTCCGCACGCTGCAATCAGGCGTTGTAAACTTGCAAACCGGGTTTTCAACAATACAAATCGGAATTGTAACCCTGCAAATCCAATTTGCACGCTGCAAACAGGTATTGCGACATTGCAAACAGGCAATGCAAGCTTACAAACGGGATATTCGGATACGGATGGGGACGGTGCATTTCAGCATTGCACTACTATAATCCCACTTCCGAATCTTATCCAACGGCTGGGTTGGCCAGTGTCTATATCATTCTATACGGCATCATGAGATAGCCTACGAAAAAGAGAACACACGGAACAGAGATCAACACCCCTCCGACAAAAAGCCCGATGGTGACAAATCGAGAACGCAACCCGAGCCAAGCAAGGTATGCTTCGGCTAGGGGGCCAGCGAGGAAACAAAGATTCGCCAGAACCGCACCGATGAGCCAGATCAGAAGAACGAACGGATGCAGGAAGCGCCAGCCCATGCTTGGGCCGTAGGTCAGGATAAGGAACAAGGCGAGAATCAAGTTGTAGGGAATGCGGAGCTTCTCCCACTTTATGAACACCGGTTTCACAAAATCAGACAGGGCTTTCAGTTTGCTCTCGCTTTGGTCTGTCATATCATCATCCTTTATGGCCAACAAATTATTAGTTCGTTTCTTTTTATCTCGTTCTATATCTGCCTGATCAGAAATATCCTGATCAGAAATACACGCAGTGATATACCATAACGCTGTGTGAAGTCAATATTATACTTGTAATTTTCCTTTGTCAATATCCTATAAGTTTCAGGATAATCGAGAAGATGGCTATCCCCTATGATCACGTTTTCGAAAGTACGTTTATAAAAATCCGACAGGCTTTAAATCTGTTACAATACATGCTTTCTGATTGTCACCCGATCTTCACAAGGAGAAAACGACATGCAGCGAGCACTAACGATTTTGGCCCTCGTGTGTATTACATCGACTATGGCGGCCGCGGCCGAACGAGCCGTCCGGCTGGATAGCCTGGACCTCTCCCCCATACTCCAAGGCTGGGGCAAGCCCCAAGCGGGGAAATCGGTGGAGGGTAAAAAAATGACCCTGAATGGAACGGTATACGAACATGGGGTGGGTACCCATGCCAAGGCGACCCTCTATGTTTCTTTGGACGGTCAGGCCAGACGTTTTCAGACCACCTTCGGGGTGGATGACGAGGTCGGAACGCAGGGATCGATTAGCCTTAAAATTTACGGAACGGACAAACTGCTGTATGAAAGCCCGGTGCTGCGGGGCGGCGATGCGCCCGAAACACTCGACCTGGACATCAGCGGGATGACCATGCTGTATATCGTTATCGGGGACGGAGGCGACAACATTTCCTATGACCACGCGGATCTGGCCGATGCCCGGTTTATTGTGGATGGCGCTGATCCCGTAATCGTTGCCGCGCCGAAGGAAGAGGCGGTGATACTGACTCCCGCCCCGCCCCTGGAACCGCGTGTGAACGGGCCGCGCATCACCGGGGTGCGTCCTACCAAACCCTTTATTTACCGTATTCCGGCCACGGGCGAACGGCCCATGCGTTTTGCCGCCGAAGGATTGCCGGCAGGCCTGGTGCTGGACGCGGACACAGGCATTATTACGGGCACGATCACCGATAGGGCACACCGTACCTATCCGGTAAAACTGAAAGCGGAAAACAAACACGGCATGTCGGAACGGGAATTGCGGATTGTGGTGGGCGACACCATCGCGCTCACCCCGCCCATGGGCTGGAACCACTGGTACGCCCATTATGACCGGATTACCGACAGTATGATGCGCGAGGCCGCCGACATCATGGTCTCCTCCGGCATGGCGGATGTCGGGTATCAATACGTGAACATTGACGACTGCTGGATGAATGCGCCCAAACACAAAGACCCCCTGCGGGTCGGACCTCTGCGCGACGATAACGATGTGCTCATTCCGAACAAGCATTTTCCGAATATGAACGCGCTGACAGACTATATCCACGGGAAAGGGCTACGGGCGGGCACCTATATTTCACCCGGCCCCCTGACCTGCGCGGGATTCGCCGGCAGTTACCAGCACGAGGCCCTGGACGCGCGCACCTTCGCCGAATGGGGTTTTGACTTCCTGAAGTACGACTGGTGCTCCTACGGCAGAATTACCCGTGACAAAAGTTTGGAATCCTTGAAGAAGCCCTATCTGCAAATGTCCGCGCTGCTCCTTGAACAAGACCGGGACATCGTTTTTAACCTGTGCCAGTACGGCATGGGCGACGTGTGGACCTGGGGCGAGGAGGTCGGCGGCCACTGCTGGCGCACTGCGGGTGACCTGGGCTTCGAACTGACCTGGTATCACGAGGTGGCCCGGCGCAATGCCGCGCACCATCCCTATGCGCACCCCGGCGCGTGGAACGACCCGGACTACCTCCAGATAGGCTATGTCGGCAATGCGGCGACCACGGGCGAGCCGGCACCCTGTCCGCTTACGCCCAACGAACAATATTCGTACATGTCGCTGTGGTGCCTTATGGCGGCGCCCCTGGTGTACAGCGGCGACATGACCCGCCTGGACGCGTTCACGTTAAATGTGCTGTGCAATCCCGAGGTGATCGACATTAACCAGGATCCGCTGGGTAAACAGGGGTATCCCGTATTCACGGAGGATGACCTGGAAGTGTGGACCAAGCCCCTGGAAGACGGGTCCCTGGCGGTGGGCCTATTCAATACCGCGGAAATCGGCCGAAGCTGCACCCTGAACTGGACGGCAATCGGGCTGGAAGGTAAGAAACGCCTGCGCGACCTGTGGCGCCAAAAAGATCTGGGCGCCTTTGAGGACAGTTTCACTACGGATATTCCCAGGCATGGCGTGTGCCTGTTGCGCTTGTGGCCAGCGGAATAACCAGGAAAAAAAGAATTTTACAACCACGGAATTCACGGAAGGACACGGAAAGGGAAACAATGTGGTGTTGCCCTCTCGTTCCCAAATTCTATTTGGGAACGTAATCTCTCTTGAAATTCTATTTCCCTTTTCCTTCGATAGGGCCGTCGTATTTCGGTACTCGATCCTTTTTGCGAAGTGGAACTTCGCGTGCAAGTGCGTTCCCAAATGGAATTTGGGAACGAGAAACAAATGGAAATTCCCGGTATTTTCTTGTTGCTTTTGGCTATACTGTGTTTTCTTCATTCGTGTCTATTCGTGTTCATTCGTGGTTCTCTGTCATCATGGACAAAGGGTTTAACAATGGGTCTTGGCATTTTTGATATCGCCGTATTTGCCGCCTTCATCGTTGTTGTTATTGGCGTCAGTATGTTCAAAAGCCGCAAGGAAACGACCAGTGAGGACTATTTCCTGGCAGGGCGCGGACTGCTGTGGCCACTCATCGGCCTGTCCATTGTGGCCGCGAACCTGTCTACCGAGCAGTTCGTCGGCATGGCAGGCCAAAGCGCGGGCAGCGCGGGGCTCGCTGTCACCAACTATCAACTTAGTGGCGCCGTGGCCATTATTATCGTGGCTTTTGTTTTCCTGCCCCGTTTCCTGAGCGCGGGCATCTACACCATGCCGGAGTACTTGGAATACCGGTACAACACCTGGGCGCGCGGTATCATGGCGGCGTATACGGTCGTCATTTATGTGCTGGTTACCTCCGCCACCGTGTTGTATTCCGGCGGCCTCACGCTGCACACGATTTTCAACATGCCGCTGGAACAAGCCGTTTGGCT
>JAAYBJ010000003.1 GCA_012730105.1 Candidatus Hydrogenedentota bacterium | reverse complement strand
CGAAAAGTTGAACCCTTTCCAAGGCCTCATATATGATGATGATTCGCCGTGTGGAGCCGGCGTTTTAGTAAGCAATGTCGTTTCCGTTGACCCCATTCTGAGGAACTTCGCTCGTGAAAACAATCTGCGTCGTGGGCCTGGGCTACATCGGCCTGCCGACCGCCACCATCCTCGCCGCCGGCGGCATGAAAGTGACCGGTGTGGATGTGCGCCCCGAGATCGTGGACGCCATCAACCGAGGTGAAATCTATATTGACGAGCCCGGTCTGGATACGCTGTTGCGGAGCGCCGTTTCCTCGGGCAGCCTGCGCGCTTCCCTGGCGCCCGCGCCGGCGGACGCCTTCATTATTGCCGTGCCCACGCCTATCACCGCGGACCACGGCGCCGACATGTCTTGCGTGGTGGGGGCCGCGGAATCAATCCTGCCCTGCCTGCGCCCGGGAAACCTGGTTATCCTGGAATCCACCTCGCCGCCCGGCACCTGTCGCGACCTGCTGCGTCCCATCCTCGAACGGGGCGGCCTTGCCGTGGGGACGGACCTTTTCCTGGCCTACTGCCCGGAACGGGTGCTGCCGGGAAAGATCCTGGAGGAGCTGGTGCGCAACGACCGGGTCGTGGGCGGCATCACCGCCGAAAGCGCGGTTAAGGCGCGCGACCTGTATGCCCGCTTCGTGAAAGGGGAGATCGTGCTGACCTCGGCGACAACCGCCGAGATGATTAAAATCGTGGAGAACACCTTCCGCGACGTGAATATTGCCTTGGCGAACGAGATTGCCCTGCAGTGCGAACAGTTGGGCATCAATTTTTGGGAAGTGGCCCGCAACGCCAACCGGCACCCCCGTGTCAACGTGCACCAAGCGGGACCGGGTGTCGGCGGCCACTGCATTGCCGTGGACCCGTGGTTTCTCGTGGAATCCTTTCCAGATGCTTCGGGTATGATCCGTTGTGCGCGCGAACGCAACGATTCTATGCCCGCCCACGTGATCGACACCGCACTGACGCTGCTCGCCGATGTGAAGAAACCCCGGGTGGCCGTGCTCGGCCTGGCCTACAAGGCCGACGTGGACGATACCCGGGAAAGCCCCGCGTTGAAGGTGGCCGCCGGGCTTCGGGACAAGGGCGTCGAAATCCTGTGCTACGACCCTCATGTGCGCAAGGCGCCCGTGCCGCTGGCCCCGCCCAAGGAATGCCTCGCCGGCGCGGACCTGGCGTTGCTGCTCACGGACCACACGGAATTCCGTCAACTCGACCCGGCCCGGGTGGCGGAGCACATGCGCCACCGCCGCGTCTATGATACGCGCAATATGCTGGACCACCGCGCCTGGGCCACGGCCGGATTCGAGGTGACCCTGCTGGGCGCCGGCCGTTCCGCTTCCCGGCGGGAGCGCCGCTCATGACGCGCCCGTTGCAGGCCACGCTGGTCATGGGCACCCGGCCGGAGGTCATCAAGCTCGCCCCTCTGTACCTGCGGCTGCGGCGTGAGCCGGAACGTTTTTCGCCCCAATTCTGGACCACCGGCCAGCACCGGGAACTGCTTGACCAGGCCCTGGCCACGTTTGCGCTGACGCCCGACCGCGACTTTCAGGTCATGCGTCCAGGGCAGACCCCCTCGGATGTCGCCGCCGCCGTACTCGGCCGCTTCCAGGAGACCTTTGCCAGGGAGCGGCCGGACGTGCTCATCGTGCAGGGCGACACCACCACCGCCTTTGCCGCGTCCCTCGCCGCGTTCTACGCCGGTGTGCGGGTCGCCCATGTCGAGGCGGGCCTGCGCACCTGGAACCGCTTCGCCCCCTGGCCCGAAGAGGCAAACCGCCAGATGATTTCCTGCCTCGCCGATTTCCATTTCGCGCCTACGTCCCGGGCCCGTGACAACCTGCTTGCCCAAGGCATTGAAGAAAACCGTGTATGGGTTACGGGCAACACCGTCATTGACGCTCTTGATCTCGTGGTGGCGCGTGTGCGCGCGTGCGCGCCGACTCTGCCGCCCGATTTTCCTGCAGCGCGGCTCGCCGATGACCGGCTGATGGTGCTCATCACCGGGCATCGCCGCGAAAATTTCGGCGGCGGTTTCGAGGCCATCTGTCGCGCCGTCGCGCGCCTCGCTGAGCGCTTCCCCCGCTGCGAATTCGTCTATCCCGTTCACCTCAACCCCAACGTGCGCGAACCCGTGGCACGCCTGCTGTCCGGGCGCGAAAACGTGCACCTCATCGAACCACTGGCCTACGAACCCTTCGTCTGGGCCATGGACCGCGCCAGCCTGCTGCTCACCGATTCCGGCGGCGTTCAGGAAGAGGCGCCCCATCTCGGCAAGCCCGTGCTCGTCATGCGCGATACCACGGAACGGCCCGAAGCCGTGGAGGCGGGCACTGCCCTGCTCGTAGGCGCGGACGAGGAAAGGATTGTTGCCGCCTGCGCGCGTCTCCTCGAAGACCCGCAAGCCCGTGCGGAAATGGCCCATGCAGTTAATCCTTATGGCGACGGCCACGCCTCCGAACGCATCGCGGAAATCCTGGGGAATGCGGAATTCGGAACGCGGAAGGAAGAAGAGATAACCACGAAAGAACACAAAAAAAATAAAAAGAGAAGGTAGTCACGGTTTTTTTGTCTTCTTTCCGTGTAGTTCCGTGAATTCCGTGGTTATGAATGCCTTTCACCGTGCCGGGGTCTTCCCCGGTATGGTACACTTGCCGATACGCCGCCATATCGCGCGATCAGAAACCCGAAATCGGAAAAGGAAAATTTTGTCCTCATGGCCCTGCATGTGTTTAAAGAGTTCCGCAACTACGCCGGTTCCGTGTGCGCCCTTATGAAGGGTGTGACGGGCCTCGGCCGCACACCGCTGTTTGTCTCGTGGAATGTCACATTTCGCTGCAACCTGCGCTGCGGCTACTGCGGCGCATCGGATGCACCGCGCCGGGAAAGTACGACGGCGGAAATACAGACGGGACTGGACGAGCTGCGTCGACTCGGCGGGCGCTGGGTCACCTTCGGCGGCGGGGAGCCGCTTTTGCGTCCCGACCTGGGCGAACTGATCGCTTATGCCAAGGCGCGGGGTTTCCAGGTGTTCGTAAGCACCAACGGCCATTTCGTGCCGGACCACCTCGACGCACTGCGGCAGGTGGATAACCTGAATTTCAGTCTCGACGGCCCGCGCGCGGTGCATGACGCGGTGCGCGGCGCGGGCGCTTTCGACGATACGCTGCGCGCGACGGAGGCGGCTCGTTCGGCCGGGCTGCCCTTTTCGTTTCAGTGCGTACTGGCGCGCCACAACCTGGATAGCCTCGAAGAGACCCTTGCCCTGGCCCGGGAACAGGGCGCGTGGATGATGTTTCAGCCGGCCACGCAATGGCTGGATTCCTCCACGGCGCCCAACCCGCTCGCGCCGCCAGTGGAACCCTACCGGGCGGCCGTGGCGGAACTGCTGCGCCTGAAAAAGGCCGGGCTGCCTGTGGCCAATTCGCGGGCGGGTCTGCGCCATCTTACGCGCTGGCCGGATAATGCCGCCATCCGCTGCCTGGCCGGGCGGCTGATGGTTATGGTGGAGCCGGACGGAACGCTCCTGTCCTGCCACCAGTGCGAGGTGGCCCGATTCCTCAAGGCCGACGGACGGCCGGAACGCACGTTGACCGACCAGTTCCTCAACACGCCGCCGCCCCGGGGCTGCGTGCAATGCTGGTGCGCGCCCGTGGTGGAGCTCGCCCTGATCTGTTCGCTTAATCCCGAAGCGATCTGGAACACGCTGCGCCGCTTTTTTTGAAAGGGGACGGGCCGGACGGTGTCAGACTGGGTCGGACAAGGTCGGACAAGGTCGGACTGGGTCAGACAGAGTTGGACTAAGGTGTAGTATCATACGGCGTCAGAAACTTTTCCTTGGAACAACATAAAGGGAAGCGCCTTTGATAATAAAAGCAATGCGAATTATATGTGCCCTTGCGGCGTCGTTGTTGCCGTGCGTTGCGCTTGCAGGCGCGCCACAGGATGCGTTGCGCGCAGCGGCGCTGAAAGTTTACCCGACTCTCGCCGACCATCCCCTGTTGTTCGTGACGCGCCGCCAGTACAAGCCCGATCACCACAATACGGCGACCATGTTTCAGACGGGGGAAGTCAACACGGCCAGCTTCGAGGGTGGCGGCGCGCTGAAGGCGCTGGACGTGGCCGGTGCCACCGTGCGTGTTCTGCTCGAGACGCCGGACGGTATCATCCGCGACCCGGCGGTTCATTTCGACGGTACGCGCATTCTCTTTTCCATGCGCAGGAACATCGAAGACGACTACCACCTGTACGAGATCAACGCGGACGGTTCCGACCTGCGGCAGCTGACCTTTGCGCCGGGCGTCAGCGATATTGACCCATTGTACCTGCCGGACGGGGATATCGTATTTTCGTCCACCCGGGAGCCGAAATACTGCATGTGCAACCGCCACATTATGTGCAACCTCTACCGCATGACGGGCGACGGCGCGAATATTCGGCAGATCGGCAAGAGCACCCTCTTCGAGGGCCAGACTGCGCTGCTTCCGGACGGACGCCTTCTCTACAACCGCTGGGAATACGTGGACCGGAATTTCGGCGATGCCCAGGGTCTCTGGACCTGTTACCCGGACGGCACGAATCACGCCGTGTACTGGGGCAACAACACGGCAGCGCCGGGGGCCGTGCTCAACGCGATACCCGTGCCCGGCACGGACCGGGTGGTATGCGTGTTCGGATCGTGCCATGACCGGCCCTGGGGCGCGCTGGCGCTGCTCGACCGGCGCCTGGGCGTGGACGCGCTCTCGGGCGGAGCGCGCGGTCCTTCCGTGCTGCGCACGTGGCCGGCCGACGCCATCACACGGGTAACGGAACCGAAACCCGGGGAGTACCTGATCGACACCTTCGCGCAGGTGGCGCCCAAGTATGAAGATCCTTTCCCGCTCGACGCGACGCACTTTCTCTGCGCGCGTACCCTGAGCCGGGGCGAGAAAACGGGCATCTACCTCCTGGACCTGTCCAACAGGGAACTGCTGGTCCATGCCGAGGGTGGCCCGGATTCCCTCTTCGGCTGCTATGATCCCATGCCGCTGGCGCCGTCGCCGCTGCCTCCGGCACTGCCGGACCGCACGGACATGGCAGCGAAGGAAGGCCTTTTCTACGTGGCCGATATCTATGAAGGCACCCATCTCGAAGGCGTGGCGCGAGGAACGGTCAAGTATCTGCGCGTGGTGGAGTCGCCGGAGAAGCGCACTTTCACCCAGCCTTCCTGGAACGGCCAGGGCCAGCAGGCGCCCGCCATGGCCTGGCACGATTTTAACAACAAGCGCATCCTGGGCACAGTGCCCGTGGAAGCGGATGGCTCTGCTTATTTCACCGCGCCAGCGGACACCTTTGTGTATTTTCAGCTACTTGATGAAAAGGGCATGATGGTCCAGTCCATGCGCAGTGGGACCATCGTGCGGCCCGGGGAAACCCAAGGCTGCACCGGGTGCCACGAGGACCGCTTGTCCGCGCCGCCGCCCGCCCGCACGTCGGCCATGGCTGCGCTCACACAGCCGCCGAGTCGTCTGGCGCCCTGGCATGGAGCGGCCCGCTTCTTTAGTTACCAGGCCGAGGTGCAGCCCGTATTCGATCAGCACTGCGTTCGCTGCCACGACTACGGGCAGGAGGCGGGGAAGGTGCTGAACCTTGCGGGCGACCGGGACCTGACCTTCAACACGTCCTACAATGAATTGTGGCGCAAGGGCTTTATCAAGGTGGTGGGCGCAGGGCCGGCCGCCATTCAGCCTGCCCTGTCCTGGGGCGCGCGCGCTTCCCGGTTGACCCGCGCGCTTCTGGAGCCCCATTATGATGTGCAAATGGATGAAGAAAGCATCGACCGCGTCGTGACCTGGATGGATCTGAACGCACCCTATTACCCCGAATATGACGCCGCCTATCCGGACCACCCGTCCGGGCGCAGCCCGTTGAACGGGGAGCAGGTGGCGCGGCTTGAAGTACTCACGGGTGCGCCCCTGTCGGCGCAGTTCGATCATGGCCGGAATGCGGGGCCCCAGGTGTGTTTTGAGCGTCCCGAATGCAGTCCCTGCATCGCCGCGCTGAAAGACGGCGATCCAGGAAAGTATGAAGAGGCCCTCGATATTATTCGCGCGGGCGCGCGCCTGCTCCGGGAACGGCCCCGTGCGGACATGCCCGGATTTACCGCCACGCCGGAACACCTGCGGCGCCAGGAAAAATACCGCCTGCGCCGCGACATCGAAGCACGCAACCGCGAGACTCTCCTTCAGGGTGGAAAACGATACGATACGGAATAGACCGTGAGTCCGCCGGCGGTAACGAAAAACACACTCCGCAGATACTTCCTGTTATAATGCGCCGGTTGCCCCTATTTTCCCATCACCCTGCGTGCATCTTTCCGGAGGTCCCGTGAGCAAACTCAGTACCATTCTACTGCTGGTAGGATCCAATCTCTTCATGACCTTCGCGTGGTATGGTCATCTGAAGACCATGCGCAACCGCGCCCTGTTCATTGTTATCCTGGCGAGTTGGAGCATCGCCTTTTTCGAATATTGCCTGCAGGTACCCGCCAACCGCATTGGTTACGGTCCCTTTTCCCTGGCCCAGCTCAAGGTGCTCCAGGAGGTTATCAGCGTGAGTGTTTTTGCCGCCTTCACCATCGTGTACATGCGCGAGCCGCTACGGCTGGACTTTCTCTGGGCGGGCCTGTGCCTGGTTGGCGCGGCTTACTTTATGTTTCGAAGCGCGGGCGTCGCCCATTGACACCTCTTTCAGGTGACCCAGGAATACGTCCGGCATCACGAAGTGTTATATCTTCATGGAAACGTCGCGTAACAGTTTGCGCGCAAAAGCGGTGTGTGAATCACACATTCCGGAGGAGAAAGGACACCCAATGAGAAAAAATATCTTGAGGTTTACGACGGTCCTAGCGTTAAGTCTCGCCGTGTATCCTCTGTGCGGCTGCGCCTCGGAATCCGTCGGTGCGGCACCAGCCATCGGCAGCGTTGTGCCGGATTTTGAAATGAAAGACACGGCGGGCCTCACCCATACCCTGAAACAATACGCGGGCAAGGTGGTCGTGCTTGAAATGTGCAGTATTGAATGTCCCTGGTCCCGAGGCGCCGACCCGCATATCGTCGAATTGGCCGCAAAGTACGCCCCGGATGGGGTGGTGGTCCTCGGGATCGACTCGCACAAGTCCACCACCACAGACCAGATCAAGGATTATGCGGGAAAGACCGGTCTTACTTTCCCCGTGCTTAAGGATGTGGATAACCAATATGCCGACGTGCTGGGCGCCAAAACGACGCCAGAAGTCTACGTGGTGGGCAAGGACGGCAAACTGGTATACCACGGCGCTTTTGATGATCGCGAGCAACCGGAACAAAAGGGAAAAACCTCCTTTGTGGACAATGCGGTGGCTGCGGCACTGGCCGGAAAGGCGGCAGACCCCGCGGAGGCGAAGTCCTGGGGCTGCTCCATAAAACGGAAATAGGACGGCATCCCGGATGAGTATCTTGGTTCTCAGGGCATGCAGGGCGTTTATCACGGCGGTGGTTCTTATTGGAACCGCCGCCGGTTGCGGTTCCGGCAAAGACGCGGCGGTGTCGGACTGGGCGCCGGGCAGCGTCGGCACAGTGACCGTGGCGGACATTGCCGCCATGGTGGAAGGGACCCAGGGCCGCGTGCTGGTGCTGAATTTCTGGGCGACGTGGTGCGCGCCCTGTGTGGCCGAGATGCCGGAACTGGCCGCCTTTTACGAGCGGTATGGGGCGGACGACGTGGTCCTTTACGGCCTTTCCCTGGATGCGCCGGATGTCTTGGAGAATACGGTCAAGCCCTTCCTGAAAGATAAGAAAATTCCCTTCGCGGTGCGCGTGCTGGCGGAGCGCGACATCGAGGCTGTTTCCCGTGCCGTGCGCGCGGAAATTAGCGGGGCCCTGCCGGTGACACTGGTCTATGACCGCAAGGGTGGGCTGGTCCGAATGTGGGAGGGAGCCATTACCTTGGACGCTTTGGACGAACTTGTAAAACCATTGTTATAGTGGGGGAGTCCAATGTCCGCCGGTGTAACATCTTATGGGAATCAGGGGCTTTATGGGCCGGATGGACAGATTAAGAAGCGCGACCGGTCCGTAGCCCGTTGAGACAAGCCTTTCCCGTAGACGCCCGCCCGCCTGACTTGTAAAAACCATGCCAAAAGGCTATACTGTAGGGCACGGTTTACGATTCGTGTATCGATTTTACCCCGCAAACGTTATAAGTGAAACAATCGCGCCGGCCGTGTCCGGAAAAGAATGTCTGGAACAGCCCGTGACATAACCCCAACTTCTTGAGGAGCAAGTACCTATGTGGACTCCCGGTATCGGAGAACTGGTAATCATTTTTTTAATCGTTCTTGTCCTGTTCGGCGGCGGGAAACTGGCCGGCGTGGGCAAGTCCCTGGGCACGGCCATTTCTGAGTTCAAGTCGGCCCTGACCGATGAAAAAAAGGATCCCAAGGAAACATCGTCTGAAGAGCCTCCCAAGGCCTGATTCTACCCCGCAGCCACGAACATGCGCGGGCTCCGGGCCCGCCTATCCTAAACGGGAGGACAACGATGCGCCACAAAGCATCTCCATCGCGCCGTGAATTCCTGAAGACCGCGGGAACGGCCGCGGCGGCCTTTTCCATTGTGCCCCGCCACGTGCTGGGCGGCGCGCAGTTTGCCGCACCCAGCGAAGAAATCACGCGCGCCGTCATCGGCGTGGGCGGCATGGGACAGGGCCATCTCGGGTACACGGGCGCGCGTACCGTCGCGGTGTGCGACGTGGACCAGAAGCATTTGGACAGCGTGCTGGAACGCTTGGAAGCGGGCGTGACCGGGCACCGGGACTTCCGCGAAGTGCTGGCCCGGGATGACGTGGATGTGGTACATATCGCCACACCGCCCCACTGGCACGGCATCATCAGCGCCGAGGCCGCGCGGGCGGGCAAGGACATCTGGTGCGAAAAGCCCATGACCCGCACCATTGGCGAAGGCAGGCGGGTGGTCAAGGCTGTGCAGCGCCATGGCGCCATCTTCCGGTTGAACACGTGGTTCCGGTTCAGAGACAATTTCTACGGGTTTGGTTCCACGGTGCAGCCCATCAAGAAGGTGGTGGAGAACCGGCTGCTCGGCTGGCCGCTTACGGTGACTGTCGGCCCGGTGACGGGCTTCGACTGGAAATTTCAATGGAGTGGCCGGACCGACCTGGTGGAGGAGCCCGTGCCCGAAGAACTGGATTATGATTTTTGGCTCGGTCCTGCCCCCTACAAGCCTTACCATACGCACCGGGTCCACGGGACCTTCCGCGGCTATTGGGATTATGACGGCGGCGGTCTGGGTGACATGGGCATGCATTATCTCGATCCGGTGCAATACCTGCTTGAAAAGGACGACACCAGTCCCGTGGCCATAAGCGTAGATGCGCCGTTGCAGCACCCGGACGCGGCGAGTTCCTGGCGTCGTATTGAGATGACCTACGCCGACGGCTGCAAGATTATTCTGGACGCGGAGATATCGGGCGATGTGCCGTATATTTCAGGTCCCGAAGGCAATCTGTACAAGGGTATGCGCAGCGACCTGCCAAACTTTGAAAAGATACTGGCGTCCCTGCCCGAACCCGACTACCAGGAGCCTGACTTCTACAAGGCGGTCAAGGAGCGCCGGAAATTCCCGCTCAACGAGGCGAACGGGCACCGTTCCTGCACGCTCGTAAACCTGGGCGTTATCGCGGTGCGGCTCGGCCGGGACCTGCGTTACGACCCGGTGCGGGAGCAGTTCATCGACGATGACGCTGCGAACCGGCTGATCAACCAGCCCATGCGCGCGCCGTGGCACCTATAACCAGAAGCGAGTTTATAACGGGAGAGACCTTTTCATGCGGTTTTTATCGGCATTTCATTGTTCCTGTGCCCTCATCGCGATCCTTGGGGTGTTGTGCGTCCCCGACGCCCACGCGCTGAGTCTGGAGGAAACACTGCAGTCTATGCCGCCGGAGAATGCGGCGGTGGCAGATGAGGTTTTCACCCAACTACTGAACGAACCGGACGCGCTGGTAATCGCGCTCTGCGACCGTATCGTTCCGCCGGATCAGGCGCCTGACGCGGCGGCGCAGTTCGCGCTGTACGGCCTGGCGAAGCATGTCGTCGTGCCGGGGCGCGAAATACAGCGCGGGCGGATGGCACGGCTCTTCGAGGCTGCCTTGGACAAGGCCGGCCATCCCGATGTCCGCCGCTTTTTCATGGCCCAGCTGCGCGTATGCGGCGATGCCGCCACGATCGGGGCGCTGGACAAATACGTGTGTGATCCCGTGCTGTGCGATGACGCCGTGCAAAGCATTGCCGTCATCGGCGGCTTGGATGCCGTGGCCCCGCTGTTCATGCGCAACTGTCCCGACGCGCCAGGCAAGGACGCCAGCGTGCAGAACGCGCTGATGCGCTTCAACAGCCTGCCCGATTTTACCCCGGAGGAGACCGGGCTGTCGGCGGAATTGCTGGCTTACCTGGCCAACCCGGCCGCGGTTGAGGATGCGGCCCATGTGGCGGCGCTCTGCCGTGACGCACTGGCTCGTGAGGGCGTGAAATCCCAGTACAAGGCGATGGCGCTCCAGATGCTTGTCAGCGTGGCTGGCGAGAACGCTCTGCCCGACCTACTTCAGGCCGCGGAGTCGCCGGAGCCCTTGCTCTGTGGTGCGGCCTTGTTGCTGGCCCACAGTCTGCCGGGAGAACGACTTTCACAGACTTGGGCCGATAAACTGCCCGAATTCAATGAATCTTTGCGCCCGCGCGTGCTTGCCATGCTGGGCAGGCGTGATGACCCGGCGGCTGTGCAGGCCGTCCGTGACGCGCTCGCGGATCCCCTGGTTGAAATGCGTCTGGCCGCCTACGAAGCAGTCACGCGGCACTCCGGCGCGGACATGACCGGGCCGCTCCTGGACGCCCTGAAACGGGCGGATTCTGAGAAGGAAATTCAGGCGGTCAAGGCGGCGTTGTTGCGTGTACCGGACCTGGAACAAAACGTGTCCGCGGCGCTGAATGACAGGCCGGGCTATGAAACGGATCTGGACCCGGCCCAGAAAACGGCCTGTCTTGAAATTATCGCCGAACGCCGCGCGGAACAACCGCTTTTCATTGACGCGGTACGGGCGTTTCTGCTGGACGCGGACGGACGCGTACGACGTGCGGCCTGTGCCGCCCTGGGAGCGACAGGAACGCCTTCCGATTTCGATCTGCTTTATCAGCGCCTGCTGCAAGAGGAACGCGACGCCGAGGCGGACGCCGCCCGCGACGCGCTGGCCGCACTGGCTAAACGCCTTGAGGCTGAGGACGGCATTGCGGCCAGGACCGGCGAAGCGCTGGCGAGCGCCGATGGGACAAGTCGGATGCGATTGGTGAAACTGCTGGCCGCGCTGGGCACGCCTGCGGCGCTGGAGGTCACGCGCGCGGCGGCTGAACAGGTTCTATTCTCCGAAGCGCCCGACGCCGGCTATGCTGTCCAACTGCTGGAAACACTGGGCAGGTGGACGGATCCCGAAGCGGGTGATCTCCTGGCCGGGTTCTGGCAACGCCTGGAGGAGGAGACATTGCGTTTGGACGCGTTGAAAAATTATATCGCGTCCGTGCAGCGCAGTTACCCGGACGCTGCGAAACAGCGCGATGTGCTGGCGCCGCTAGCGGAGCAATGCCGGACTGATGCCGAGCGGGAAGCGGTGAACACCGCCGTGGCCCGAGCGGAAAAGGAACTGAACAAGAAATAATGCCGCGCACCGCGCGTTTTTCATAGACTTGGGATGATCATTCGGAACGTCCCCTCACCCGTAGGACGGCTGCGATGACAACACCCCTGGGCTGGCATTGTTTCGGAAGTTCAAAGGAAAGCGTGCCTTCCGTGCTGCTGCTGCACGGTTTTCTGGGCAGCGCGGCGGACTGGCTTCCGCTGGCGAAAACGATGGGCACCCGCAACCGCCGCTATGTATGCCCGGATTTGCCGGGCCATGGCACTGTGCAGCACATTCTTGACGGGGCTGACGCGGGAATGGCGGAGGTCGCAGCGGCAGTGGTGGATGTGTTAAAGAAGCGCCGTATCGGACCATGTTCCCTTGCCGGCTATTCCATGGGCGGGCGCCTCGCCCTATACCTGGCCGCGCACTATCCTGACCGTTTCACGCACCTTGTGCTGATATCCGCGTCGCCGGGCATTGAGGGGGCCGAAGCCCGGCGTAAGCGGCGGATGGAGGACAAGCAGCTTGCGTTGCATTTGAAACAGTTCCATCAGGCGTGGGAGGCCCCGGAATGTGTCGTCAACCCCAGGCACCCGGAACACTCGGAACCTTCCTGGGACATGGATTTCGCCTCCTTCCTGAAACGGTGGTATGCCCAGCCCTTATTTGACAGTCTTCAGGAAAAACCCGAAGTGCTGGACCGTATCCTCGAGCGGCGCAGTCAAAATCACCCGCGGGCACTGGCTGCCTCGCTGGTTGGGCTTGGCACGGGTGCGCAGCCCAGTCTCTGGAACCGTCTGGAGTCTGTGAAAATACCCGTGCTGCTGGTTACTGGCGGGCGCGACGAAAAATTTAACGGCATCGCCGCCGCCATGAAAGCCCGGCTGCCCCGCGCGCAACATCAGGTCATGGATAACTGCAGCCATTGTCCCCAGGAAGAAGAACCCGTGCATTTTGTGTCGATACTCAAGGCTTTTCTTGACGGGGAGAAGGAGTAACGGGCACCGGATTATCCGGTCTTTGGTGGACGGAGTGGAGCGAGTGGACAAGGTGGACAGGATGCGCTATGCTCCGTCCTGGTTTTTCCGTGCGGCAAGAATGTTTTCAATGGGTTCCTGCGTGCGAAATACCTGTGCCTGCATGCTGGCGACAAGCGCTCCCTTTTCGTCGGTTATCTCCATTAAATAACCGGCGACGCGGTTTCCCAGGTGCTGCTCGCGCGCTGTTGCCGTGAGCACCCCTGATTTCACCCCTTTGAAGAAAGAGATGGAGCAGTTGATCGCCATGGCCGCGCGGCCGTGCGAGTTGGATGCCACGGCGAAGCAGAAATCGGCCAAAGAAAATATCGCGCCGCCGTGAACCGCGCCCATGCCGTTCATATGCACGTCGGTAATTGGCATGGTCACCACCGCGGTGCCCGCTTCGGCCTGTTCAATTTTCATTCCCAAGGCTGCTGCAAGATTGTCCCCTTTGAAATATTCACGAAGCACGTCATCCATGGATGTATTCCCCTTTCCTTAGTACGTTTTCGATCTACCTCGATCAGAAACAAAAAATCTGTCCGTCCGGATTGCGGGCAACGTTTTCTTTCGCGCGCGGCACCACGCACATCCTCGGTGAGTTTACGCGGACAGCATGGCCAGGGCGGTTTTGTGCATTGCGCCGTTGGTGACGAGGACGCCCTTCTTGCCGTCGAAAATACGGAGAGGGTCACCGTTAAGGCGCGTGGCAAGCGCCCCGGCCTCTTCGGCGATGAGCTGGGCGGCGGCATAATCCCACGGGTAGAGGGACATGTGCAGATAGGCGTCCACATCGCCCGTGGCCACCTGGCAGATGCCTACGGCCGCCGACCCGTGGCAGCGTATCCGGCCCGATTTTTTCAGGATATCCAGGGCGCGCTTCACCAGGGCGCGCCGGTCGTCCATGCCGTTGAAATCCACCTCGAAACAGGCTTCTTCCATGTGCTGTACCTTGGAAACCGCCAGGTGCCGGCTGCCGCACCACGCGCCCTTGCCCGTCTCAGCGGTAAACAGCAGATTGTTGAGCGGCATGCCCACGGCGCCTGCCCGTGCCAGGCCGCCCTGCACAAAAGCAATGCTGATGGCGAAGGAAGGATTCAGCCCGCGCACGAAGTTGTAGGTGCCGTCGATGGGATCCACCACCCAGACCCGTCCTTCCGTATCCTCCGGCGTTTTGCTGAAACCGCTCTCTTCCGCCATCACGGCGTCGCCGGGGAAGGTTGCCTGGACCGCGTCCACAAAGCGCTTTTGAATCGTGAGGTCCACTTCGGTCAACAGGTTGTTCGGATCGTCCTTCTTGTCCGTGACCGTCACGAGATGTTTATCTCGGTACTTTTCCTGCACATAGCCGCAGTTGCTTTCAATGAAATCTTTAATAAAGTCCAATTCCAGCATCACAGCAAACCTTATCTTGTCTCCGGAGAACACTATGTCCTGGAGCGGCAAGGTGTCGTCTGTGCGGGCACGTGCCGGATTCATGTCCCCCGACCGGACTCCCCGCTTGCTGATTCCAGTGTACCAATTTGCCCCGGCCCATGCAAACCGGGATGCAGGGACTGTCCCAAGCAAGCGACTATGGGAGTGAGACGGGACTGCTCTGAAAATTTATTCTGGGCAGCAGGTTTAAGACCTCATAGGCCATATATGTCTTATAGGTCCTATTTTAATCGTTTATGGGGTAGGCATAGCCTCATGAGCGCCTGTCCCTGCATCCGTTAATTTTTATTGTAATTTTGAAAGAGCGTCACGGATGTGTTCGTAACAGGCATAAGGCGTTCGGACGCGGCCCATGGTCGGTTTTTCTTTTTTAATATCACCGTGACAGTCGCTGCCGCCGGTCAACAGCAGCCCCCGCTTCCCGGCGAGGGCTTTGAAGGTGTCCACCATCTGTTCAGTGTGGCTGACATGCCAGGCCTCAATGCCGTCAAAAGGCAGCTCCAGCAGGGATCCCAGGCGTCGGCGCAGGGTATGGCCCAGGCCGGGGTGGGCGATAAAGGCCAGGCCGCGGGCCTCGTGGATGGTCCTGACGGCGTCAGCGGCCGGCGGCAGGATCTTCGGCACAAATGCGGGGCAGGCGCGGTTCAGGTAGCGTTCAAAGGCGTCCTGCACTGTACGGACCTTGCCCAGGCGCTCCAGCGCCACGGCGACATGCATGCGGCCCAACTGGGCGGCGCCTTCCATGTGCGCCGCCAATGTCGCGCGCGGGGCCACACCGATTTTATCGAGACGGTCGACAATGTGCCAGGCCCGTTCCGCCCGGTCCTTGTTGGAACGCTCTAGCAGCGCCTTCAAAACAGGCGTGTCTTCGCGGACACCCAATCCGAGAATATGAATTTCCTGCCCGTCGAAAGATGCGCTGATTTCCACCCCTTCCAGGAAGTCCATTCCCGCCGTCTGTGCCGCAGCGCGCGCGGCGGCAACACCGGCCATGGTGTCATGATCGGTTATAGCAACGGCGGCGATACCCAGTTCATGGGCGCGTTCCATGACCCGTTCCGGGGTGTCCGCACCGTCGGAACAGGTGGTGTGCAGGTGCAGATCGGCCCAGCCGGTCATTCCGGCGGCTCCTTGGGCGGCGAGGAGAATTCCTCTTGTTCTCCCCGTTTATTGCCCAGAAAGCGGTTCAACACCCCGCTGATAAAACGGGGCGACTCGTCATCGCCGAACAAGGTGGCGAGCCGGTTGGCTTCGGAGATAACCACGGCGTCCGGATGTTCGGGGCAGTACTGCAACTCATAGAGGGCCATCCGCAGAATCACCCACTCGATGCGGCCGACCCGTTCCGGCCGCCAATTGTCCAGGGCCCCGGTAAGCAGCGATTCCAGCTCCTGGCGCGCCGCACAGGTGCCCTCGATCAACGTTTCCGCGAAGGCGCGCGCGTTCGCGAAGGCGGCGGCCTCTTCAGCGGTTTCGGGCACGGCTTTTCTTTCCGCATTTCCGGCCCAGCCCAAGCTGACCGCAACCGGGTCCATCTTCCAGAATTCGGGCAGGGCAAGGCGCCAATCCAGATCGCTGAAATCCAGACCATATAGGAATTGCAGCGCCAATTGGCGGCCCAGGCTGTATTCGCGAAACCGGGCCACTTAAATCTGCTCCAGCAGGTTGATCATTTCGAGGGCGCCCATCGCTGCGTCGACCCCCTTGTTGCCTGCTTTTGTCCCGGCGCGCTCCACAGCCTGTTCGATATTGTCCGTGGTCAATATCCCAAAGAGGACCGGCACGCCCGTATCGAGCATCACGTGACCCACGCCCTTGGCCGACTCGGCAGCGACGTAGTCGAAATGCGGTGTGGCGCCGCGAATAACGCAGCCCAGTGCGATGACGGCGTCGTACGCGCCGGACTGGGCCATGCGCTTGGCGACCAGCGGAATCTCGAAGGCGCCCGGCGCCCAGGCCACCGTGATGTCCGCGTCGCTCACGCCGTGGCGCTGCAGTGTGTCCATGGCGCCGCCGAGCAGTTTGGTGGTGATGAACTCGTTGAACCGGGATACGACAAGACCTATCTTTTTGCCTTCGCCCGCGAAGTTACCCTGTAAAACCTTTGCCATTGTGTTGTCTCCTTGGTTGTTGGAAAGGAGGCCCGAACCCCGGCTGACGCTACTCCGCCAGGAGGTGGCCCATCTTCTCCCGTTTTGTCTGCAGATATTTCCGGTTCAAATCGCCGGCCGGTATTTCGAGGGGCACGCGGCCCGACACGGTCAGCCCGTACCCTTCGATGCCGGCGCGCTTGACCGGGTTGTTGGTCATCAGGCGCATGCTGGTAACCCCCAGGTCCTGGAGGATTTGGGCGCCGAGGCCGTATTCACGCGGGTCCGCCGTGAAGCCGAGATGCAGGTTGGCCTCCACGGTATCCATGCCCTGCTCCTGTAGCTCGTAGGCCTTGAGCTTGTTCATCAGGCCGATGCCGCGCCCTTCCTGGCGCAGGTAGACCAGCACGCCGCAGCCTTCATCGGCGATCATGCGCAGCGCCGTGTGCAGCTGGGTACCGCAGTCGCAACGCAGCGAACCCAGCACATCGCCCGTGAAACATTCCGAGTGCATCCGGACCAGCACGTCTTCCTTGTCCTTCACGTCGCCGCTGACAAGCGCCAGATGCTGGTAGGGGTCCACGTCGTTCTCATAGGCGATCAGGGCAAAATTTCCGTACTTGGTGGGCATCTGTACTTGGGCCACACGCCGCACCAGTTTTTCATACCGGCGTCGGTAGCGGATGATGTCGGCGGTCGCGCAAATGCGAATCCCGTGTTCCGCCGCGAAAACCTCCAAGTCAGGCATGCGCGCCATGGTGCCGTCATCCTTCATGATCTCGCAGATCACCGAGGCGTGCCGCAGCCCCGCCAGGCGCATCAGGTCGATGGAGCCTTCGGTCTGCCCGGCCCGGACCAGGACCCCGCCCGTCCGCGCGCGGAGGGGAAACACGTGCCCGGGCCGCACCAGGTCGTCCGCCGTGGAGGCGGGATCGGCCGCCACACGGATGGAATGGGCGCGGTCATAGGCGCTGATGCCCGTAGTGACGCCTTCCTTCGCCTCAAAGGTGACATGGAAGGCCGTGCTCAGCCGGGCGGTGTTTTCCGTGACCATGGGCGGCAGGCCTAGACGCTTGATGTCCTTGTCTTCCATGGGCATGCAGATCAGGCCGCGACCGTACCGGGCCATGAAATTAATGATCTCGGGTGTGACTTTCTCCGCGGCAATCACCAGGTCACCCTCGTTTTCACGGTCCTCGTCATCCACCAGGATGATCATTTTACCCTGCCGCAGGTCTTCAAGTATTTCAGGAATGGGAGTCAGCATATGTACCTCTATACGAAACCATGCCGCGCCAGAAAGTCGGCCGAAAGGCCTTTCCCGGCGTCCAGGTTCATGTAATGGCGGACATGTTTGCCCAGGATGTCCGCCTCCATATTGACCGGGTCGCCCGGACGCCGGGTGCCCAGTGTGGTATTGCGCAGGGTTGCCGGTATGACCGCGACCCCGAAGGTATTCCGTTCCGGGGCGACCAGCGTCAGGCTGATGCCGTCAATGGCGATGGAGCCCTTAGGCGCCAGGTAGCGGGATACTTCGTCCGGCGCGTTGAACTGCCAGAGTGAAAACTCCCCCTGGTCGCGTACGGACACCACGCGCCCGACACCATCCACATGGCCGAGCACGAAGTGGCCGCCGAAACGCCCATCCGCGCGCATGGCCCGCTCAAGATTTACCGCGTGTCCCGGTTTCAACCGGCCCAGGGTTGTCCGCGCGTAGGTCTCGGGCGATACCTGGACCACAAAGCCTTTCGGGAAGAACGCCACCGCGGTCAAACATACGCCGTCCACGGCCACGCTGTCCCCTTCTTTCAGGTCGCCGAGCACTTTGTCGGCCAGGATGGCCAGCTCCGCGCCGCTGCGCCGCGCCACCGCCCCGATTTCTTCTATGATCCCGGTAAACATAATCACCTTTCCGACTCCGTTTCCGCCGCCTTGCGGACGTAGGCCTCCATAAGCACGTCTTCGCCCGCCGTAAGGGGGCGCAAGTCTTGCAGCAGTATGGCCTCGTCCATCCGTTCGCAACCGAGGCCCTCCACGGGCGTCACGGCCTCGTGGCCGCCGATGATCTTGGGCGCGCAGAAGAAACAGGCCTTGTCCACGATGCCGGCCGAAAAGGCCGCCGCCAGCGTAGCGCCGCCGCCCTCGATCAACAGCGAGGTTACCCCGCGTTCCGCCAGGGTGTGCAGTAGCGCGCGCATGTCCACGCCTCCCGGACCCGGGGGCAGAAACAGGGTGTCATCGGCGAAGGGATAGGCGTTCCCTTCAGTCGTGGCGACCCAGGTGGGGCTCTCGCGATCTTCGGCAAATACCGCGCGGTCGCCGGTCAAATAGTCCCCGGCGTCCAGAATGACGCGGATGGGATGGCGGCCGTTGCCTTCGGGCAATCGCGTGGTCAGGCTCGGGTTGTCCAGCATGACGGTGCGGCTGCCCACCAGGATGGCGTCGTGGACGTGGCGCATACGATGGGTCAGCGCCCGCGCCGTCTCGCCGGTGATCCACTTGGAATGGCCGGAACGGGTCGCAATCTTGCCGTCCAGAGTCATGGCGCACTTGGCCGTGACCCAGGGCAGCCCTGTCCGCATGTTTTTCACAAAAACTTCATTCAGCCGGAGCGCCTCCGCCTCCAGTATCCCGACATCCACGCGGATCCCGGCGGCGCGCAGGCGCTCGATGCCCCCGCCAGCGACGTGCGGATTCGGATCGGCCATGGCCGTCACCACGCGCGCGGGGCGCCTCTCCAGTAGCAGGTCCACGCACGGCGGGGTGCGTCCTGTGTGGGCGCAGGGCTCCAGGGTGACATATACGGTGGCGGCCGATGTATCCGCTTCGCCGCAGGCGCGGTACGCGTTCACTTCGGCGTGCGGCCCGCCCGCGCGCTCATGCCAGCCCTCGCCCAGAATGACGTCGTGTCGGACGATGACGCAGCCCACCATCGGGTTGGGACTCGCCCACCCGCATCCCCGGGCTGCCAGCGCCAGCGCGCGGGCCATATAGGTCTGATCGGACTGCATAAAACAAAATACCCCGAAACGGTTTCGTCAACCTTCGGGGAATTAAATAACACCGCGCGCGACCGTATTTTTGCCTGCCGCGCTCCCGGCGTCGGAGAGCATGCTACCACCTTCTCTCATCCGGACTTTGACCGTCGGCCCCGGAATTTCACCGGTGTCGGCGCTTTGCAGCGTTCGCGGGCTTTACCGCCGGTCGGGAATTTCACCCGGCCCCGAAGGTTGGTTTATTTTCCAATAAATTGTAACTCTGTTTCGGAACCCGTGTCAAATCCTTCGCCCGGCGGCTTTGCCGTGACTCACCATCATCTTTTCTGCTATTATTTTGTTTGAAGATTAACTGTTTCCTTCATTACAACAGGGGAATCACCGGATGACCTTACTCTGTTCGTGGAATGTCAACGGGTTGCGCGCCGTGTTGAAGAACGGTTTCATGGACTGGTTCCACCAGGCAAGCCCCGATATCCTGTGCCTGCAGGAAACGCGCCTGCTGCCGGAAGAAGTGCCGGGAGAACTTCGGGATGTCCAGGGGTACCACAGTTACTGGAATCCCGCCGAGAAACGTGGATACAGCGGCACCGCCACCTTCACCCGGATGGCGCCCGAGGCGGTTACCACCCTGGACGCGCCGGAGTTCGACGGGGAAGGCCGGGCGCAATTCCTGCATTTCAAGGACTTCGTGGTGGTGAACACCTACTGGCCGAATAGTCAGGAAGAGCGCAAGCGCCTTCCTTACAAACTCGATTTCTGCCAAGCCATCGGGGAAGCGCTTGACTGCCTGGTCAAGAAAGGGAAGAATATCATCATTTGCGGCGATTACAATATTGCCCATCGTGAAATCGACCTGGCGCGACCCAAGCAGAACGAAAACAACGCGGGTTATTATATCGAGGAGCGTGAGGCAATGACGGCTTTCCTGGCGCGGGGCTACGTGGATGTGTTTCGCGAAATGTACCCGGACAAGACCGCCTACAGCTGGTGGTCCTACCGGGCGCGGGCGCGGGAAAAGAACATCGGCTGGCGTATTGATTATTTTTGCGTGAACAAGGCCCTGCAGTCCCGGGTCAAAGATATCCGGATCTGCGACGATGTCCTGGGGTCCGATCATTGTCCGCTTGCCCTGACGCTCAAACCGCTGCCTCGCGGCCGGGGGAAGGCATGATGCCGTCCCACCTGCGCGCCATTGTCCGAATCCTTCTGCTTGTGCTTTTTTCCGTGGCCATGCTCCTGTTGCGTTTGCTGGTCTGGCCCACGGCGCTGGTCTCGCGCAGGACGGACCGCAGGCTTCGGCGTCTGCTGCTCAAGTTCTGGGCTTTCGTTTACGCGGCCATTGCCGGCATTCGGATCGTCGCGGAAGGCGCGGCGCCCAAACCGCCTTTTTTCATGGTGATGAATCATCTTACGTATTTCGACATGCTCGTGCTGGCCCGTGAAACGGGCTGCATTTTCGTGTCCCGGGAAGACGTGGCGGACTGGCCCTTGTTCGGGTTTATCGCCAAATCGCTGTACATCATCTTTATCAACCGCTCCCTCAGGCGCGATACTCTACGCGTCAACGCCCTTATAGCAGAGACCATAAAGGAGGGTGACGGAATCGCCGTTTTCGCGGAAAGCCGGGTATCGTGCGGCATGACCGTGGAGCCCTTCAAGTCGCCCCTGTTGCAGGCGGCGATCGATCTGAACCTGCCCGTGTATTACGCGGCATTGAATTACCGGACGCCGGAAGGCTCGCCGCCGGAGGGCGAGATCGTCAGCTGGTGGCGGCCCGAGCCTTTTTATGTGCACCAGTACCGCTTTCTCAAGTATCCCGGCGCCACGGCGACCATCCGCTTCGGCGAGCACCCCCTGTTTGACGCCGACCGCAAGGTGTTGGCGCGGCGCCTGCATGAAGGTGTGTTGTCCCTCTTTACCCCGTTACGGCTTGCCGCAGGTTCCTATGCCGGGGAAGCGTTTCCAGTGGAGGTGCAACTGAAATCTGCGGGGATGGAACCGGAGGCGGAGGGCGTGCATGGTGCCCAATCCGGTGCGGAGTGACCCTGCGAGGAACCGATTCGGATCGTTTGGCGGGGGATTCTCCAGCGTGATACCATACCTTCCATTATGCAAAGCTTGATTTACGATAGCCGGCGGGAACGTGATTTTTTGAGACTGCCCCGTGATCTCGTGCGGGCAAGGGAACTCCTTTGGGCGCTGGTCTGGAAGGATCTGCGCGTTCGCTATCGCTACGCCGTGATGGGCTTTCTCTGGGCGGTCATTGAGCCGCTGGCGTTCACCCTCATCCTTACCTTTGTTTTTGCCTTTGTGCTCGCGGACCGCGCCGCCATGGCGCGCGCGGACGCGGGGCCGCCCTATGCGGTCATGTTATTGTGCGGCCTGATTTTCTGGCAGCATTTCTCGGTCGCCCTTGCCACGGCAACCACCTCGGTGGTCGTCAACGGCAACTTGGTGAAAAAGGTGCGTTTTACCCGCGAAGTCATTCCCATCGCCGCCTGTTGCATGCCTTTGGTGCAGTTGGGTGTGGGCTTTCTGATGCTGTTGGCGGCACACTTGGCCCTGGGTGGGCGGATAGGCCTCTCCCTGGTCTACTTCCCCTTTCTTTTCGGAATTCAATTTGTGATGACCCTGGGCCTCGTGCTGTTCCTTTCCTGCGGCCATGTGCATTACCGGGACGTGGGCAACCTGGTCAGCGTGTTCCTGTTGTTTGGGTTTTACGCGACGCCGGTGTTTTATCCTTTGGAGCTGGTGCGTTCCGCGGGATTGCCATCCTGGCTACATTCCGCGTACATGATGAACCCCATGGCATGCCTGCTGACCGCCTACCGCCAGGTGCTCTTTGAACAGCGTTTCCCGGATACCGTCCTTGTGGCTTGGCCCCTGGTTTGCGCTGTTATCGCCGCCCTGATCGGGGCCTGGGTGTTCCGGCGTTTTTCGGCCACCATGGCGGACTATCTATAGGAGCGGTGAACGGGGTGCGGAAGCGTTGCCCGATAACCGCCCGGGTGCCGATATGGTGCGGTGATCAGAAGAAAGGAAAAAGTATGCAGGCAGTAATAATGGCGGCCGGAAAATCCACGCGTACCTGGCCGCTGACACTGACACGTCCCAAGCCGCTTCTCCCTGTGATGAATACCCCGCTTCTCGCCCATCAGCTTCGTGCCCTCAAGGGCATTGCCGAAGAGGCGGTCATTGTCACGGGGTATATGGGCGATATGATACGGAATTATTTTGGCGGCAGTTTCGAAGGCATGACGCTGCGTTATGTCGAACAGAAGGAGCAGCGGGGCACGGGGCATGCCGTCCTGCAGGCTGCGGCGGTTGTTGACGGACCTTTTATCGCCCTGAACGGTGATGACCTGTATGATCCGGCGGACTTAGAACGCCTGGCGCGGCGGCCCGGGCTGGCGCTTGCCCGGGAAGTGGAGCAGCCCGAACGCTTCGGCGTGTACGAAATCGACTCGGAAAACCGGGTGCTCTCCCTGGAAGAAAAACCAGAACAACCGCGCTCCAATCTTGCCAACGTTGGGGCCTATTCCTTTGAACCGGCGGTTTTTGAATTGTTGAAAAAGGTGGCCCCGTCGCCCCGGGGCGAGATAGAGGTCACGGACGCCCTCAAGGTGATGGCGGAGAATGGGAGTCTGCATGTGGTCCACACCGCCGGGTACTACCTTACCATCGGTTATTCCTGGCACCTGCTGGAAGCAAACACCTACTGGCTGGAACATTTTCTGGAAGACGCACGGTGGGGAGATGTCAGCCCCCTGGCGGAAATTACCGGGCCTGTGCATATCGGAAAGGGAACTGTGGTCCGTCCGGGGGTCGTCATTGAAGGCCCCGCATTTATCGGGGAAAGATGCTCCCTGGGGCCCAATTGCTGGATTCGACCTCATACCACCATTGGCAACGACTGTCGCATCGGGCAGGCCAGTGAAATCAAGGCGTCCATTCTGTTCGAGGGCGTTTCAGCGTCCCACCAAAATTATGTCGGGGACAGCATTATCGGCGCCCACACCAACCTGGGATGCGGCACAAATACCGCGAACCTGCGCCATGACGGACAGGATGTGCGATGCCAGGTACGGGGAGAACTGGTGGACACGGGTCGACGCAAGCTGGGCGCCATCCTTGGCGACCAAGTGCACACGGGCATTAATACGTCCATTTATCCGGGACGCAATATCTGGCCCCAGCAGAACACCCTGCCCGGGAGCGTGGTACGTTTCGATATTAACGAGTAGGGAAGTCCGCCCGGGGGAACCGGGCGGACTTAGTTGTTACTGTGTCCGCGTGTGGCGGCCCTGCCATTCACTTACGTAGATGTAAGGGCCGTAACTATACGGAGGCTGGCCGGGAGGCAATTCATTGCCCAGGTCCGGTGCAGCCTCGCCCAGTTGCGTGCGCGAACGGAAGTCAAAGTCAAGCACGCCGTTCGCGTTCCAGTCGCGGGTGGCCATGAAATAGGCGCGCAGGCCGGTGATGTGATACAGATCCCGGGAATTGTTGGCGGTTTCCGCCGCCACGCCCAGCGGCTGGGGCAGCAGGCCGAAAGTACTGCCGCCCGGACCCAGGCTTAGCAATACAAAAGCGTCATAAGTGCGCGGTGGAAAGGTCAGGCCCTTGAGGAGCGGATCCGCGGGATCCCACACCTCGGCATACTTGGCGCCCTTTTGCAGCCAGTATTTCTGCGCCCTGGAAAACTGCAGTTTGTTAATCGGGATGTAAATAAACGGCCGGTTGTCGGCAGTGAGCTGGCGGTCTTCCTCCACTTCGAGGCCCAGTGTACCCGGACCCATATAGCGGGGCCAGTCTTTAAACTCAAATTTGTACTTCCCGTCCTGCTGCAGTTCACCGTGCGGGGAGAATTCAAGCAGACTCAATTGATCGTCCCGGTCCGTGTCATAGGAGTCCGAGAATTCATCGTACATGTTCGCGTCAGCGTGATAGCCCAGAATGTGCATGTACGGAAGGAGATGGTAGTATCCGGGATCTTCAGTGGGGCTGGCATTGGGATCAGGGGCGTCAGTATTGTTGGCGTGTGCAAAGCCGATATAGCCGTAACCGGGCGGGTAAGAACGATTATCGGTGTAGTACGCGGTCAAAGCAATGGACACCTGCCGCAGCGCGCTGTCCAGGCGGCGCAACTTGGCCCGCTCCAGAACGCGCGGCCCCACAACCATAACCATGGCCGCCAAAATGGATATGATGGCCATCACGGTCAGTAATTCAATCAGCGTGAATCCCTTGGCACGCGATATTTTCATGGGAAATACCTCCTGCTGAATCCGGTTTATACTTCTTTTAAATGGTACCACAAAACACGGTGCCTGAACACGTATTTTATCGCGGACAGTCACAGACCGGCTAGTCCCGGAACAAGTCATCGAAGGAAGTCTTGGCCGGAGGATCCGGGAGTTCACCGAACAGGCCGGCGAACTTCTCGCTTGCCTGTTCCCTTTGGCCCTTTTGTCCGTCTTGTTCCGGGGTGCCTGAACGAAACTCAAATTCCTCGCAAAAATTGAGACCTTTGCGGTCGGCCACGTATTCCGTGTCAGGAATATAGCACTGGTTGTGTGCGGTTGGCAAATGAAAACGGCAGTTCTTACAACAGTGCAGATAAGCCCCGCAGTGCGTACAGATTTCCTTGAAACCGGGCCGCGCTGTGTCATTCTCCCAGTGACCGGCGCACTTGTGACAATAAAATACCCGCTTCATTGATGTGTTCCAAGCGGTCTATTCCGCTTTGGCCCCGGTGGCCGGACGCACCATGGGTGTCGCCGGCGCGTTAGGAAGCGCATGTTCCAGGAGCGCCCAGAGCAAATGGGTCGTTGTCATGCCGTTACTGGCGCCTGTGCTGTCCGGGCCGGGCGCGGTTGCCCAGCCGCCTTCTTCATTCTGGGTTTCGGCAACGGTTTTTATCCAGTCTTCCTGGACCATTTCTGCGTGGCCAATCTCAAAAAGCAGCGCCAGCGCCTGGCCAACCATATACGTGGAAAGACCGTTGTCCTGAAGGTGTTTTTTTAATTTTACGGCAAGCGCATCCCGGACTAGCATCAGCTTCGGATCGCCGGCCAGGCATCCATGGTCGCGCAGCCATAAATAGGCGATGCCCAGGGTGGGCACGAAGGGGGACATGCCCTCCTGGATCATCGTGTTCATCTCATCCAGCAGGGATGCCTCGACGGGATAGATGTCACAATACAGTGATTTCAGAGCGATCCGTTCCAGAGCGGACGCATTTTCAATGACTGTGGCATCCGCTTTGAAACCGGGGTCTATGAGGCGCTTCATGTTGCCCAGGTCACCGAAGGAAGCGTCCTGAAGGTGAGGGGCGTAGGTGGCTTTCAGACTGTAGCGTTCGTGGAGGCAGTATTTGCGCTGCAGGTAATCCAGCAGCACCAGCCGATACAATCGGTTCGAATCCCGGTCTTTAAAAGCAAGGAAGGCCAACGCCTTATCTATTTGATTTGCGTAGGGACTCTTCGCGTAGGGGCGTGGGTCGCCGGGTATGGGCAACACCTCCGGAAGTCCCCCTTTAAGATGCAAGACTGTCTTGGCGGTGGAACTCGCGGGCGACGCCTCCGGGACATCCTGGGAACTTGCCTGGGAGTTGTCGCTCGTGGCGGCATCGGATGGGCTGTCGGGGGCCTCTTCCGTATAAGCCTCGGTAGCGAATGCTAAAACCGCGACAGATAGCAAAAGCATAACTGTTCCGAGATGTCCGAAAAGAGGGGGCTGTTGCCTGATCATTGTACTACCTCCTTGATGCCTGTGAAAGTATTTCCGCGCCCGGTTCCCCTTTCGGAGAACCGGGCGGTATTTATATATAACGTTTTTCGTGCGTATAAAGTCAACACGCAACCGATTTTCAGGCGGCTCAGGCTTTTTCGGCGGCCTCTGCATCAACCACTGCGGGCTTTACCTTGAACATCAGGGCGAACAGGACGCCCACCACGAGGGAAACCACCATGGGCACCAGCCAGACATACTTCCATTCGGTTACGTCTGCCACGGTGTAATGCTCCAGAATACGGCCGGAAATAATGGAGCCGGCGCCCTGGCCGAGGCCGAAGGTGATCAGGGCGATCATGCCCTGCGCGCTGGCCTGGATGGACTGGGGCGCCACTTTGCCCACATACACCTGGCCGGCCGTGAAGAAGAAACCGTAGCAGAAACCGTGGATGATGATCGCGAGAACCCACAGGGAATAGGACGGCCCCGGGTCACCCATCAGAATGGCATAACGAAGCGCCCAGGAAAGCATGCCGATGGTCAGCATCCACTTGATGCCGAGTTTGGCGAAGAAGAAGGCAAGCAGCGCCGTCAGCACCGCCTCGGAAATCTGGCCACCCGTCATCATGGCCGCGGGGAAGGGCAGGTTGCCGGCATTGAAAAAAGGATTGCTGAGATTGATATAGAAGGAAGTGGTCATACTCACCAGCAGCGAGGCTACGACGAAGACCAGGAAATACCAGTCCTTCATCAGGCCCCAGGCTTCCACGCCGAAAATATCGCCGAGGCTGACTTTTTTACCCGCGCCCTTGGGCGGCGTATGGGGCAGCGCGAAACAATACAAACCCATCAGGAGGGACGCACCCGCCGCAATGTATAAGGGAATGTTCGTATTCTCAATTTTCGCGAATCCGAGAAAGAGGCCGACCACGATCCAGCCCAAAACGCCGATGGCGCGAATCAACGGAAATTCCTTTTCCGTGTCTTTCATCTGGTTGAAGCAGACGGCATTAGCCAAAGACAGCGTCGGCATGTAGCACAGGGTATAGCCCAACAAGACCCAGAAAAAGACGGTTGGTGACTTCACCATATTGGCCAGCAGAAACATTAATACCGCCCCGGCGATATGAAGGATACCCATCAGGTATTGGGCAGGGAAAAATTTGTCCGCCACCATACCGACAAAAATAGGCGAGATGACCGAGGCAATCGCCATGGTCAGGAAAGTGTTACCCACCTGTCCCCCGGAGAATTTCAGCGTGGTAATCAGGTAAGTGCCCAGGGTTACGCACCACGCACCCCAGATAAAAAACTCGAGGAACATCATTGCCGAAAGTTTTACTTTTGTTGTGCCGTTCATTGCGAAAAACTCCCTTCCGTTGTGATTAAACATGGAACCATCGGATACAATAACAGGTAAAGTGTACGGTTATTTCAACCTGTTTTCAAGGTAAGACCTGCGGAAACCGAAGCCTGTCGGCTGGTGAAATGTCCGGCGAGCCTTGTTTTCCGGAACCGTTTGCCGCATAATGTGTCTGGTGCCGTCCCCGTTTTTCGGGGCGGTGTGGATGTTCACCCCAAATAACCGTAAGGAAAATAGGTATGAGTTCACGTCGAGAGTTTTTAAAAACGGCCGCGGGTGCCGCGGCGACCTTGAGCGCTTTCAGTTATGCCAAAACGGCCGGCGCCAATGACCGGTTGTCCATAGGCCTTATCGGCTGCGGGAGCCGTATGAAGGGCTCCATCATGCCGTCGGTCAACAACTACGCCAAGGCCCATAACTTGGAGATCACCGCCGTGTGCGATCCCTGGCGCCTGGCCCGTGAAGAAGCCGCCGCCATGTGCAAGGACTGGTTTGGCCGTGATCCTCTCCAGTATGTCAGTTACCGCCAGTTGCTGGAGGAGTCCGGCGTGGACGCCGTGATGATCGCGAGCCCTGAACACCTGCACACCACCCACCTCAAGGCGGCCGCGGAGGCGAAAAAAGATGCATATTGCGAGAAGCCCCTCGGCAAGGATCTGGAGCCCTTGAAGGCGGCCTGCGACGCCGTGAAGGCGAACAACGTCATCGTTCAGGCGGGCACGCAGCTGCGGAGTTACCCCGCCATGATGGGGGCCCGGCAGTATTTCGGCACCGGCGCGCTGGGAAAAATCAGCCGCATCGAACAGCACCGCAATGCCGCGCGGCCCTATTGGTATGGCTATCTTCGCGACGTCAAGGAGGCGGACGTGGACTGGGCGGAATTCCTGGGCGACCGGCCCATGCGTCCCTTTGATCCTGTCCTGTATTCCGGCTGGTACGGGTATCGTGAGTTTTCAGACGGGGCCATACCCAGCCTGGGCGCCCATTACATCGACCTGGTCCATTCCATCACCGGCGCCGGCTTTCCCCGCAGCGTCGTCGCCATGAGTAACACCTATATCTGGAAGGATGAACATAATTTCGACGCGCCCGACCATGTCACGGCCGTCTGGGAATATGACGAGGGCTTTGCCGTCCACTATTCGACCAATTTCGGCAACGGCGGCGGCAGTACCTTTAAAATATTCGGCAACCAGGGGATCATGGACCTTCAAGACTGGAGCAATATCTATGTTTCTGGTGAGGGCGCGTTTGGCGAGACGAACTTGCCGAAGGACCGCGTCCGCGTTGATGATATGCCCTGCCCGGACCATATTGAAGACTGGATCCAATGTGTTCGCAGCAGAAAAACCCCCAACGCGCACATTGACGCTGGCTACCAGCATGCTGTGGCGGTGATGATGGCGGTGCGCGCATCTGACACGGGCCGTCGCCAGATCTACGACCGCGAAACGCGGGAAATTCGGGAAGCCTGATTCCTGCAAAAAACATAACGACAGAACCCGCGGGCTTCATCGGAAGCCCGCGCGGTCCTGCCGCCTTAAATTCTTGCCCCTACTTCACGGACATCTCAAATTTTTCAGCCGATTCAATCACCACCACTCCGAGATGGGTCACGCGGAAACGTTTCGCGTCCTCATCTAGATCATAGCCGATTTCCGTGCCTTCGGGAATGTGGACGTTTTTCTCGATAATCGCTCGGCGGATGCGGCAGTTTCTGCCGATGGATGCCCCTTCGAAAAGGATGGATTCCGTCACGTGGGCGTACGAATTGATCCGCACTTCCGGGCCCAGCACGCAATGGTCCGCCACGCCGCCGCTGATGATGCAGCCGGGGCTGACAATGCTGTCCACGGTGGCTCCGAAGCGTTTTCCCGCCTCGGCGAACACAAACTTGGCAGGCGGCAGGGTCGGCAGGTTCGTCCGCATGGGCCAGGCATGGTCATACAGGTTGAAGTGGGGATCCACGCTCACCAGATCCATGTTCGCTTCCCAGTAAGTGTCAAGGGTGCCCACATCGCGCCAGTACTGGGATTCTTTCTTGTTTTCGTCCTGGAAATTATACGCGTACACCGCAGCCTGTCCGCGCACCAGACGGGGAATGATGTTCTTGCCGAAATCATGGCTGCTGCCGCTCATTTCGGCATCCTTGCAGACGGATTGGCGAAGCACGTCCACGTTGAATACATAGACCCCCATCGAGGCCAGCGCCTTGTCCGGATTGTCCGGCAACGGCTTGGGATTTTCGGGCTTCTCCTCAAAACCGACGACCCGGTTGACCGCGTCCACCTCGAAAACCCCGAAACGGTCCGCTTCGCCCAGCGGCACTTCGATGGCCGCAATGGTCAGATCGGCTTCCGTCTGCCGGTGCTGTCGGATCATCTTCTCGTAATTCATTTTGTAGATATGATCGCCACTGACGATCAGCACCTCGCGCGGGTCGTTCTGGTCGATGGAATACAGGTTCTGGTAAATGGCGTCGGCGGTGCCCAGGTACCAGTTGCTATTTACCCGCATCTGAGGCGGAATTACCTCGATAAATTCACCCAGCTCCGTGTGCATGATGTTCCAACCGCGGTTGATGTGGCGCGACAGGGAATTGGACTTGTATTGGGTCAGCACGCAGATGCGCCGGCAATTCGAGTTGAAGCAGTTGGACAGGGTGAAATCGACAATACGGTACATGCCGCCAAAAGGAACGGCCGGTTTGGCACGGTCTTTGGTCAGGGGATAGAGCCGCTCTCCCATGCCGCCCGCAAGCAGGATAGTCAGCACTCTATCCATGTCTGAATCGTACATGGCACTTCCATTCCCTTACTACAACTATTGATACAATCCCAGATTTCAAAAAGGAACACCCATAAAAGTATAACATATAAACGGGGAAAAGATTCCCGGCCGCCATTTTTCTTTCACCCATGTTCCAGTTTATACTTTTTGGTATCCGATAGATGTTCCCACGGTGATACAACGCCCTGTAGGGTGAAGAACATTTTAACAAGGAACTTAGTATGGCCAATTACAACCGGCGCGAATTCATGTCCCTGGCCGCAGGCCTAGTGGCAACAGGCGTTTCCCTCGGGACGCGCGGGGCGGCGGCAATCCCCGTTTCCCGCGCGACGGATATGCGAACGCTCGGGAATACAGGGTTGCAGTGTTCCTATCTCGGCATCGGTACCGGTATTCGGGGACAGGCCTTCGGCATTACCGACCAGACCCTTAACCTGTCGGGAAGGCAGATTATCGAACTGCTGGAATATGCCTATTCCAAGGGGATTACCTACTTTGACATGGCGGACCGGTACGGCTCCCATCCGTATATGCACATGGCCTTGCGCGGCTCGATACCCCGGGACAAAGTTATGCTGCTGAGCAAAGTGTGGCATCGCGAACCGGAAACCGTCAAAAGCGATCTGGAGCGCATGCGGCGCGAGCTCGATGTCGATTGTATTGACGTGATTCTGATGCATTGTTTGCGGCAAGGGGAGGAGAACTGGCCTGAAACGCTCCGGCCGGCCATGGACGTGCTGGAGGCGGCTAAAGCCAAAGGCCAGATTAAAGCCCACGGTGTTTCCTGCCATTCCTTTCAGGCACTGGAACGCGCCGCGGACGAGCCTTGGTGCGATGTCGTCCTCGCGCGGATCAATCCCTTCGGTGTAAATATGGACGGGCCCGTGGAGCAGGTGGTGCCCGTCCTGGAAAAAATTCACGCTGCCGGGAAAGGCCTGCTGGGCATGAAAATTCTGGGCGAAGGCGCTCCTGAAGTGGTGGCGAAAATGGGGGAATCCATTCGCTTTGTGGGTAATCTGGGCCTTGTCGATGCCATGACCATTGGTTTCATGAGTCCCGCCCAGCTCGACGAAGTCATGGCAAAAATTAACGAGGTTGCCGTTGCATCTTCCTGACGCGGGGGGTACGGGTCTTTCCGCTGCCGCAACTTCAATGTCCCGGTGTAGCCGACGCCTTTCTTTTCATGTTCTATACTTGGTACCATGTCTTTTGCCGGATCCTATGAGAGAATGGCATCCTAGGGATAACGACGACATGAAAGACGATAACAAGGTCTTATATGGGCACATCAAAGAATATTTACTAGGCTTGATTGAAAGCGGCCGGCTGCCTGAAGGCGCCAAATTGCCGTCCGAGCATGAACTGGCGGCGCGTTTTCATGTGAACCGCAATTGGCCCCGCCGTGTTTTGCATGACCTCGCGGTGGAAGGCTATGTGGCGCGTTCCCAGGGGTGCCGCTCTGTGGTTGCGCCGCCTTCCGGGCGAAGGCAAGCCTTTTGTATTGGCAAAGGGCCTACCTTGGGCATTGTTCTTCCCCGATATCTCAACCCCTTTGAACGTGAAATCGCCGATGGTTTCATGCGCTATGCCGCCTGGCAGGAAGTGAACAGCATGATCTACACGGTTCGGTTTGACGAAGCGGAGGAGTCCGCCTTCCTGTTGAAAGCTCCGGAAACGGGCATCGCGGGCCTTGCGATCTGGCTTCGGCACGATACGCCGATGGTCGCCTCCGCTTTGAACACCCTGAGTCAGCGCCGCTTTCCCGTGGTGCAGGTGGACCGCTATGTGCGCGGTACGGAGTGGGATTTCGTGGTGACCGACAATGAGACCATGTTATACGAGTTGACCGTCAGGATGATTCAACGGGGCCACCGCAAGTTCGCCTTTATCTCTGTGCCCAATGATGTTTCCAGTACCCGTGACCGTTTTGCCGGCTTCAAGCGTGCTCTGGCGGAACATTGCCTGAGTTTCAGCAAGGATTGCCTGGGCGAGGTGAATCCTGATGAAACCGGCGCCGTGCATTGCGCGGTGATGCAGATCATAAAGCGTCGCCACCCACCGAGCGCCTTTTTATGCGTCAACGGCGCGCTTGCCGCGGTCGTGCTGCAGGAACTCGACCGTCTTCATTTGCGGGTTCCTCAACAAATTGATCTGGCCTTCGTGGATGACATGTCCCTTGCTGCCGGATTGGACTCTCCCCTGCTTCATGCCTGTCAACCCGGTCAGGAAATCGGCAGAAGCGCCGCCGAGCAGCTTCTGGCGCGTCTATATGACCCTGATCTGCCCGTAATGAGGCGCTTTCTTTCCGCGTCCATGGAAGTGCAGGCGTAGATTCATGCGAGAAGATCAGAAACGGATAATTGCAGCGGTCCCAAATCGGCACCGGGGCTAAGCAGGGGCAAATCGCTGGTTTGATACCTTCCATTCATATCATGTATACTCTTGACATCACTGTCGGGGTGTAGCGCAGTCCGGTTAGCGCGCTTCGTTCGGGACGAAGAGGCCGGAGGTTCGAATCCTCTCACCCCGACCAGTTAAAAAAATGCTGATTTACAGGGGCTTTGGCGGGTTTTTGGGTGTTTTCCCCGCCATCTTTAAAACTCGCCTATCCGCTCTCGTGCCTATCACGTGACAATTTACGGCATCCGTTCATCTTTGCCCCCTGAGCATTCCTTCTAAGACCTTCCTGCGCAACTTCTGATATTTACCTGCCATGGGTTCGAGCAAAAGCAGCGCTATTCAGGCACGATAGCGCCCTCGCACGTGTTTTTGGTTTTACCACTAGATTTTTCTTCTGCGATAAATACGAATTTCTGTGAGGCGGCAGGCTTTGTGTGACTTTCAGGATTCCAAACGCGTGTAAATGTCAAGCATTGTCAGGCGACAAGTGTTATAATAGAAACAGTCTGGAAGTTTTTATAAAGATGACAACGCAGCGCGGGTGTTACCCGCAGGCCGGAGCATGTTTCAAAAGTATGTTGTTCACATTTTAGTGTTACCGCCCTTGGGATGAGCGCTAAAGCGTAAACAATCTGCACAATTTGTTCTTTGATAGTGGTACTCCGAAAACGAGGCACTCATACGAGGAGGAATTTTCCATGTTTTACAAACGTTTTTTGGTGTTGCATGTTCTGTGCTGGGTTGCGGCAGTGGGTTTATATCTGTCGGTAAGTCCCGATTCGCGCGCCCAAGACAGCGAAGCCCCGCTTAGCAATTCCTGCGAAGGGTATTGCGGAGGGTATACGGGAGTCTGTTATTGCGATGACGAGTGTTATTTATACGGGGACTGTTGTTACGATGTTTGTGACGCCTGCCCCGGAGTGGATGGTTGTCTGGATGATGGCTACTGCGAGGGAGATGTCGAGACCTGCGTTGCCCTGGACAATTGTGATTTTACGTGGATCAACGGCGGCGCTACCGCTTGGTTTGGAAAATCGGATGTATCTCATGACGGTGTGGATGCCGCACGTGCCGGCTGTATCGCCCCCACTGAAGATTCCATTTTGGAGACGGTGATCGGCCAGTCCGGCACCCTGAGTTTCTGGTGGCGGGTGTCCTGCGAGCCTGATTATGATTTCCTCGGTTTTTATGTGGACTATGAACTTGAGGACTACCTTACCGGCGAGACGGGATGGATTCATAAATCGGTTCATGTGAATGCCGGGCAACGTGTGACTTTTCGATATTACAAAGATCAATCCATCAATGAGGGTTCCGACTGCGGCTGGGTGGACGAGGTTGCGTTCATTCTGGACGACGCATTGAGCATTAGCCCCCTGACGGGAATTTCTTCGTCCGGGTTTCAGTACGGTCCGTTTGCACCGTCCTCGAAGACGTATACGCTGACAAATACGCGCGATGCCGTTCTGAATTGGAGCGTAACAGGCGATGGGACGGGTTGGTTGGACTACGCGCCTTCCGGCGGCTCGCTGGCGCCGGGCGCCTCCGTAACGCTCACCGTGAGCCTGAACGCGGGCGCGGCAGCGCTGGCCCCGGGAACGTATCCATTCACGTACACGGTTTCAAATACCGGCACCGGTTATTCGCACACGTTTCAGGGCACGCTAAAGGTGATCCCCATTCCTGGCGAAGTGGTGGTTGAAGATTCGATTCTTCCGGCCGATGACCATGACATCCCGTTCGGGAGTGTGATTCTGGGCATGTCCCGGACGGAGCAGATCGTCATTCACAATACCGACGCGATCCATGACCTGGTGGTGGAAGGGTTGACGCTTATGGGCGCCCCGTCCGGGAAATCGCTGCCTGCATCACCTCCTGTGGTTGACATAACCGCACCGGAAGCGGATACCAGCCGTCCACATAAGCCGGGACAGTTGATCGTGGGCTATGAGCCCGGTTTAAAACGGGATGCAACCGACAAGATGCATGCTGCCATGAAGGCAAAGCGTTTGCGCAGCTTTAAACTGATTTCCGCAGACGTGGTGGAATTACCCGAAGACACGAATCTGGACAAAGTGATTGAGGCGTACAAAGCCCAGCCCGGCGTGGCCTATGCGGAGCCAAACTACGAAGTGCATGCCTTGGCGTTACCGAATGATCCAAATTTTAACAACTTGTGGGGGATGAACAATACGGGCCAGACGGGCGGTACAACCGACGCGGATATTGACGCCCCGGAGGCATGGGAGTTCACCAAGGGCAGCCATGAGATTATCGTCGGCGTAATCGATACAGGCGTGGACTATAATCATGAAGATCTGGCCGCCAATATGTGGGTCAACGAGGCGGAATATAACGGCACAGCGGGCGTTGATGATGACGGTAATGGCATTGTGGACGACATCCATGGCGCGCGTTGGACCAATGGTGACGGCACTGTGTCCAGTGGCGACCCGATGGACGGTCAGGGCCACGGCACCCATTGCTCGGGCACCATTGGCGCTGTGGGCGACAACGGGATCGGTGTGGCCGGCGTCAACTGGAACGTCAGGATAATGGGTCTGAAATTCCTGGATGATGAAGGCTCCGGGTATGATACGGACGCCATTGCCGCCCTTGAATATGCCATAGACAAAGGGGCACACCTGACGAGCAACTCCTGGGGCGGCGGCGGGTATTCCCAGGCAATGGTGGACGCCATCAACGCGGCTGCGGCGGCGAACCAGTTATTTATTGCCGCCGCCGGCAATGATTACGGCAACAACAATGACGAAAATCCCATGTATCCTGCCACGTATTCCCCGGAGAATATTATTGCGGTGGCGGCCAGCGACCACAACGATAACATGGCTTATTTCAGCAATTATGGCCCCACCACGGTGGACTTGGCAGCGCCTGGCGTGAATATCCTGAGCACGGTGCCCGGAAACGACTATGACGGCAGCTACAGCGGCACCTCCATGGCCACGCCGCACGTGTCCGGGGTGGCGGCGCTGCTCCTGTCCAGAAATCCCGGGGCGGCTTACCAGGATGTGAAAGGCTGGATACTGGACAATGTGACACCCCTGTCCCAATGGGACGGCGTGGTACTTTCCGGCGGTCGGTTGAATGCCGCCGACGCCTTGTTGAACAGCAATCCTCACTTCCAATTGGCTAACGCGCCCGCCTTGCCCTATACCATAGGACCAGGTGCTTCGATTGCCTTTGACGTGATTTATGCTCCGATCGCGGTGGGCGACCATGCTGCCCAGGTACGCGTCTCAAGCAATGACATGGACGAACCGAACGTTTCGGTGATGCTGAGCGGTTCCTGCAGTGAAGATGACCTGGCGGCCAGTCCAAGGTCGAATTTTGTGTGTGAAGGGTATCAGTTTGGCACGCTTACCCCGCAATGTATGACCTACACGCTTACCAACCGGGGCGCCGTTGCCCTCGAATGGACCGTGGCTGTGAGTGAGGTCTGGTTGTCGGCCAGTTCCACAGGCGGAAGCCTGGCGCCAGGTGCATCGGTTACGGTGGACATATGTCTTACCGGGGAGGCGCCATTACTTGCCCCTGGTGACTACGCAGCGGAAATTGTCTTTACGGATGTCACGTCCGGGTGGCAAGGCACGCAAAGCGTTCAATTAAACGTATTGGCCAATCCGGGAGAAATTCGCGTAGAGGACACGATACCCGCGCCCGACGATAAGGATATAAACTTCGGAGCGCTGGTGGTCGGGAACTCGCGCAGCGAACAGATTACCGTCAGCAATGTAAACAACGACTATGATCTGATAATTAATCAAATCGGATTGAGCGGCTCCATCGTGATTAACAGCATGCAGTCCGATTCGCCCGGCGACCTGGCCCTTGGAAGGCTCAATGTTCTGATCTTGGGAACCGGAACCGAGTTTACCCTTCTGCGATATTACCTGTCGTCGTATCCGGACATAAACCGGGTAGACGCCTTTGATGCCTCTACAGGGGTGCCGACCCTGGATCTGTTGTCCGACTATCATGCCGTGGTGGTCATGAGCGAGTACGCCTTTCTGGATGCCGTTGCCACGGGCAATGTGCTGGCGGATTACGTGGATGCGGGCGGCAGCGTCATCGAAGCCATTGCCGCTTTTGCACTGGACGAAGGCTTCGGCATAGAGCTGGGTGGTCGTTTTGTGACGGAAGGCTACGAGCCTTTCCTGCATGGGGGGCTCAATTACAACGAGTATCTTTTCCTGGGCGCCCGCGATACCCGGCATCCTATTATGCAGGGTGTGAGCAATATACCGGGCGGATTCATAGTGGATGTTCTGTTGCGAACCGGGGCAGAATGGGTGGCCAGCTGGTATGACGGCACGCCGCTGGTGGCCGTGTGGAACCAGAATGTGGTCGGCATCAACCTCTACGCTTTTGATTATGGTGATTTAGGCGGAGACGTGGTAACACTATTCCATAATGCCATCATGTATGTGGCCGAGCGGCCGTTCCGCATGGGAACGCTGCCCGATTTGCCCATGGCATTGGCGCCCGGCGCGACGTTTACCTTTGATGTCTCCTTCGTTCCGGAATCTGAAGGCAAGTATGCCGGTACGGTGCGGATATCCAGCAACGATAAAAACGCTCCGGATGCGAACGTGGCTTTGAATGGGCTGGCCGTCGGCGGGGAATTTGTGTTGGCCTATGCCGGACGCAATCCCGTTCTGGCCGAAGTCGGCGCCCCTGTAGAAATACCTGTTCAAACCAAATACCGGCGCGGGCTGGTCACCTATCAGTGGTATCGTGTCACCCCAAACAAGGCGCTTGAAGTATTGACTGGCCAAACGGGGGACAAACTCATACTCTTCCATGCAGGCTGGGATGATGCAGGCAACTATCAATGTGTCGCAACCGATTCCGTTGCCGGTTCCGCTTCATCGCCGGTAATCAAACTGGAGGTTGTTGAAGAATTACCGGTTTCGGGCCTTATGGCCCTGGGGGCATTGGCGGTGACGCTGGCTCTCGCAGGCGTGCGGGGCGCCCGACGCAGAGAAAGAACCTGATAAAAATAAGACGGCCGGGCGTGGCAAAAAGGCCACGCCCGACCGTCCATACTGTCCATGAGAACAGCGGACGCATGTCTTTCAGGTTACTGGTCCGACTTTTTCCCTGAGATAAACCCGTTGGGCCATGCTGTTTTCATCTCGATCTTGTGCTGGGGGGTGTTCGGGGTGATACGCGTGGGCGTAGTCAGCACCAGGGGGTCTTCCCCCGGCCCGGGAAAGGTCAGTTCCACCAGATAGGCCGTGTATCCATTTTCCGGCTTGGCCACCCGGCCTGTATAGGAACCATCGGCGTCGGGCTCCAGTACGGTTTCCGTCCATACCGGCCCCAGGGCATCCAAACGGAAATCCCATTTTTCGGGGTTGGTTGCCTGCCACAATTTTACAACCGTGGGTGGGGTTTTGGTAGTCACGCGGACGGTTTCACCGTCTGGGAAGGACCATTCATATTCCGGCAACGGAGCGCCGTCCAAAATGGATTTGTAGAAGGCCACCACCGTGCCGGCCGCATCGGCGTTGTCCATGCCATGTCCGGCATTGGGCGCATAGCGCAGGTATTTCGGACCTTTCAGATCGTCCCAGTAGAACTGCCAGGAATCGTTCAGGAAGAACTGGTCGCCCGCGCCGTTCAGGATCAACTTGGGCATGGTAAGCCGGTCGCGGTAACTGTAGGGGTCGTTGATGGCGAGCATAGCATCCCATTCGGGAGAACCGAGCCATTCCATAATCCCGGATTCCACGTAGTCGTCAATGGCGGGCGCCCAGAATCCGTATACCTCGTAGTGGTGAACAAACGACGGGGTAAGGTTGAGCAGGTCGATGACGATGGGTACGCAGGCGACGACGCGCTTGTCCACGGCGGCGGTGGTCCAGGTGGTCCAGCCGCGTTTCGACGCGCCGGCCACGACAAAGTTGTCCACCTGCACGTTGCCGCCCTCATCGCTCGCGCAAAACGCCTGTATCGCGTCCATGGCGCGCACAGCACTCTTGGTCATGGGCAGGCGGGTGATCCACATGGGGTCGCCGGTCCGCAGATACTTGTCCCAGTTGTGGGCGATGATGGCGTCTTCGCTGCGCCGCCGGCCGTCATCGGCGAAGATAAGCGGCTGGTTGGGCACCTGGTGAATTTGCGCGGCAACGGTATTGGTCTCCCGTACAATGCGCCTGAGATTGGCATCGGCGCCGCGCGGCATGTTGCCGCCGTTGCCCCCGCCGCCGATGAGCAGCAGCCCCGTCGTTTTGGCGGGTTTGTCTGGAACCAGCACCACCAGCCAGTGCTCCCACTCGGTGCGATCCACCTTGTCCGGTGTCAGCCAGGTCTGGGAAACCATGTGCAGCACATGGCCCTTCCATCCGTCACCCTGGTGGGTGTGTTTCAATTCATAGCGGAAATTGGCGTCCGGGGCGGCCACATATTCATCGAGGGGGGTAAGGTTCTCCGTAACGCGCAGGTTGTTCGCGTAGGCGGATAAGGCAGTCGACAGCAGGAAGGCCATAAACAGCGTAAAAAGTCCAAACATTTTATTTCGGCACATCAGCAAGTTCTCCTCTTTTTTTACAAGTAGCAGATTCTGTTCTGCAAACACTCCATAAAAGGATCGGCGTTGTCGCAAAGGGCGTTTTTTGTCGCGGTAGGCCCAAAGAAGAGCCCCGGGAAGACATTCTCCCGGGGCTTTGACTCTATTCAAATACGGAAAGGTTTCATCCACTATTGCTGTGCGGGCGCCGGCGCGGCTTCAGGGGCCGGTGCGGGCGCAGGAGCAGCTTCAGGCGCAGGTGCGGCTGTCGCCGGTTGCGCGGGTGCATTGGCCACATCGGGCACGCCCGCGGGCGGTTGCGCCGGGGCTTTGACGGGTGGCGCCATCGGGCGCACGCGCGGTTTGTAGATGTTGAAAGGAATGGTTACTTCGGGCGTTTCAGTCAGGTTTGTGCGCAGGATAATGTTCTTGCCTTCCAGCGCGTCGGTGCGGGGCATGTTGGACAGGCGCAACCGGTAGGCATTCGGGCCGGCTTCTATCAGCTCATGCTGGATGGTGTCCAGGGGAACAATCACTTCATTGATCTTGAATTCGGCGACCCGGCCGGCGGTAATGCTAAGTTGTTGCTGCTCCATTTCACCGTCATTTTCGCTGAATCGGATATTTACCACAGGAGGCATAATCTGGAGGGCGCCGATCACCTGCAGGCTCACGGGAAGCCAGAGCACGGCGCGTTCCGCGGAGTCGGTGCGAATGATGAAGCGGCCGTTATGATTGCCAACCGGCAGGTTGGCGCTGGTCTTGATGCTCATCTCCCACTTTTTGCCCGGTTCCACTTCCTTGAGTTCATGGGTAATGAAATCAAGGCCGTCCAGTTCCGCGGAGAGTACCTTGAAGGTGACACCTTCTTTTTGCGACTGAATGGTCACCGTGGCTTCCCGGGGATTGTCGTCTTCCACACGGCCGAATTGAACGGCCATGGGTTCGATGGATATGGACGCGATGGCTTCACCCGTAATGCGAAGCTGGAACGAAGGTGTTTCCGGGTCGTTGGAGGTAACCGTAATAGCCTTGGTCTGCGGTCCCTGGCGGCCTTTCAGATTCAAGACCGCATGCAGCGACACTTCTTCGTTGGGCGCAATATCGTTCTTGGGCAGGGCGGTGGTGGTGCAGCCACAGGAGGCACGGACATTTTCAATCTTCAGCATGCCCGTCCCGCCGTTTTTCAGCACGAAATCGCATTCGACGGTCTCCGCATTGTCCACTTTGCCAAAATTATATTCCGGGGCGGCGACCACGAGTTTGGGGGTGCCGCCTTCCTCCACTACAGGGGCAGGTGTTTCCGCTGCCGCCGGGGCGTCCGGCGCCGCGGTTGCCACTGGGACTTCTGCGGCAGGCACCTCTTCCTTGGCCTCAGGCTCGCCGACAGGTGTTTCCACGGGTGCCGGGCTTTCTTGGGCAGGTGCGGCCGATGGCGCGGGGGCCGCTTGTTCCGCGGGGGGTGTCGGCTTGGATGACTGCCCGCATCCGCCTATTACCAAAGCACTTAAAAGCAAAATAACAAGTAAACTACCTTTTCTCATTGCAACGACCTTTCTATGTGGTATATTGGGGGGCAACAGAAGCAAACATGATCTACCTACTCTAAAAGCGCTCATTTTCACTTTCGAATAAAAAGATACCCAAACTCCTTCGTTTCAATTACCCATTATACAAAATTGGAAAACAAAACGCTAACGCAAGAACGAATCTCCCGGGACTTTTTGGGACACCCACCGCCCGTTTTATTGATAAAGATGGGCTTCCCGCCTTTGTTCTTCAAGAATTTTAACCGCATCACGCAGTTTCTGTGCTTTTTCACGATATGCGGCCGCATCCGTTTCCAAGCCCTGCTTTGTAGCATTGTCCGCCAACTGATCCAGCGCCCCCGCGTACATATGCCTGTGTTGGGGCGTAATCGGGCTCAACTGGAGGATGGTTTCGTATTCTTCCTCGATTTTCGCGGGCAGGGCGTCCTTTTCAGTACCGTACGCCTCCAGCAATTTCCAAATCAAAGAATTGGTGTAAAACATCCGCATATCCGCATGACACGGGTTGCGCTGCACCATGATTTCACTCCATTTCAGGTACTTTGCAATCCACTCGGGTTCTTGGGCGCTGAATTCAGGCATGTTTAAGTTGGCATAGAGTTCATACCATCGGACGATATGCAGGGCCAAAATGGGCGAATGAGGAAAACGCCTGTCCTGGCGCTCCAGTTCTTCAATCCACTTCAGGCAGGAGCGGATGGCCATTTCCCGCACCATCCAGGGGCGGGTGACGGCTACCAGGGCATTCATGGGTACCGGTTCATCCTTTTCCATCCGGGCGAAGCGGCCGACCTGATCCGGAATGGGCTTGTAAAAGGTGCAGCCCTTTTTCAGTTCATCCAGATCGTCTACAATCAGCAACGCTTTTGACAGTGGCAGACGGGGCAGCGTTAGATTTTTTTCACCGGCGTCCCGGCGGAAGGCAAATTGGGCAAGATCCTTAAAGAAAAAGAGGCCCGCTTCCATACGACGGTTCAACTCGCTTTCGCAGGAAAGATTGATGAAGCGCATTCGGTTCAGGGAAAGCTGCTGGAAGTACACCCGCGCGCTTCCCGCCATTGCGGCGAGTATAATCACCGGCAGCAGGCAGGCCGTCGCGCGGGCGGCAAGGCGGCGCCTTCCGGTGGGAACGGGTTCTTCCGGGTTTGGGTCCGTATTCGGGGCGGCAGCGGCGTGTCCATAAAACAAGCCTGCCCAGGCCATGGCAAGCATCATCAGGGAAGGATGGCTGAAATTGATGTCCACAAAAGCATGCATGCAGAAGGCAATCAACCCGGCATAGATGCCGAGCAGGAACAACTTTTTATGTGGGTATTCTTCAAGGATAATCCGTCGGGCGCCCCAAAGGGCAAACCATGCCCAGAAGGCCAGCAATAGGGCCCCGCCAACGACCCCTGTGTCCGCAAAAAACTGCAGGAAGCCATTATGGGCTTCCCGTACGTCTCCCGCGCCCACATGTTGATAACGGGGGTAAGCGATTGAAAAGTTGCCTATCCCTGTGCCCGTGAGCCAGTGGTGCAACGCGATGCGCAGGGCCACGCGCCAATAACCGAGGCGCAAACGGAAGGAGGCGGGGTCGGCAAGATCGCTCATGGACAGGGAGATGCCCTCCTCGTTTACTTTCACGCCACGGGATACCGGCATCGCGCCGGGGGAGGGGCCCGGGGCTTGAGCCGCAGCCGCGCTCGGATCCTGGGCCCACGAATTTCCGGAAGTCACCGCATGGACAAGGATAACGGACAGGCAGGCAAGGGTCGGCAGGAGGATCAGCAGGGCGGCCGTTTCCCGCCTACGAAATCGGGCGCTGAGCCGGTGAAGACGGGCCGGGGGGATATAATAGACAATGCCGGCCCAGGTCACTGAAGCGAACAGGGCAAGATAGGCGCCGCGTGAATAGGTGATCCACAAGGTGTAGAGAAGAATAACCGCGAGCATCACAGTTGCCACGGAACGCAAACCCACCCACCAGCGCTTTAGTCCCAGCCGCATCAGCAGGAACAGGGTAGCCAGGCCGCTGACGCATCCCGCCGCCAATGACAGGGTGAACAGGGGAACCGTCCGCAGGTATAAGGGAAGAGCGGTCGCGTTGGCACGGTACTCGATCGGAAAATAGGCAACGAACTGGATGAATACAAATACTCCGAAACCAAAGGCAATGGCAATGCCCAGGATAACAGCCCGCTCTAAGCGCGATTCTGGCTCAGTCTTGGCGGCGGGCAGTTGCCTGAGCATGCCCAGGAAGGCGCGCCCATAGGGCACGGTCATAAACAGGACAAACGGAATGCCCAGCAGCAGATAGGCGGCCAAGGCGTTGGGGAAAAGCATCGTACCGAACGCGCGGTTTACCATGAAGCGGCGCGCCATTTCCGGCGAAATTACGTCCGTATTGAAGTAACGCCGCAATACGGCTGGATTTTGCACTATCTTGCGCAGGTAAGGGAGTAGAAATTCGAAATGCAGGATGCTGAAGACCGCCTGCATGCCTAACGCGACCAGAAAGACGGTCAGCAGGATGTTCGATACGCCAGATTCACGGGATGTGTTCAGGCACAGCAGAAACAGGAGTCCATATCCCAGCCACAGCCAAAGCATCTGGCTGGTATTGTAGTACTGGATGGAGAATGGCGCGGTGGCGAAAATCCACACGATCACCGCCGCGAATATAAGGACGGGCGGGGGAAAGTGAAGAGGTCGTTTTGACCGGAGCAGGCGTATCGCCCACAGCATGCAGAGCAGGTAAATGCTCCACGTAAAGTAAATGTTGTCCAGGGGAAAGGTGTAGCCGTCCAGCCAGGATCGGCCGAGCACCAGCAGGCTTATGCCCAGCGCGGGGTGAACGTATCCCGCGAGGGCGATAGAACCCAGACCCCAGATGACCGTGGCAATGTCATAATTGGAGGTGTATACGTTTTCGGGTGTGCCAGAGCCAAGCAATGCGGCCAAAGTTATTTTCAGCGCGGTGAAGCCGCCAAGCGCCGCCGCGCCGTAGGCCAATGCGGCAAGCGCCCCGGAAGCGATTGCCATGAACAGGGCGGTACGCCAGGGGGCGAGAGACTCCGGCCAGCGACCGGGGCTTTCATTCTCCCAAACGGGCGCCGCTGCCAGTGTCCCGCCCTTGTCCGCGTTTCGGTTGCGGCCCGGGGTGTTGGACTTCTTTTTTGCCATAGGTCAACTGGCTCCGTTCCGTTTGCCGGCGTTCATAAGCAGTACGATTAACAGGAAAATGCCCAGCGTCTGTACCAGAGTGATGACGGTGCCCGCAAGATCGAGTTTGGGCAACAGCGCTCCGTTGAGGCCTACCAGCGCTGCCACCATGTAAATGAAGTACACTGCCATTGATGGGCGCATGCCCACCTCCACGAGGCGGTGAGAAAAGTGTCGCTTGTCCCCCAGCATGATGGAATCCCCGTTGCGCCACCGGATATACATGACGCTCAGCGTGTCGAAGAGGGGAACACTCAGAGCCATGAGCGGCGCGACGACGGAAATGCGCGAGCCCGTTCCCTCTAGATGGAAAGTGCCGATGGTTGCGATGGTGGCGAGGAAATAGCCGCTGAACATGGCGCCGGAATCTCCCATGAATATGCGGGCGGGCGGCAGGTTGAAAAAAAGGAATCCGCCCACGGCGCCGGCGAAGATAACCAGCAGCAGGCGTATCACAATATAGATGCTGTAGGGCTGCACACAGAGAAAAAAAGTCGCCGCAGCGATAATGGACACCCCCCCGCACAGTCCGTCCATGTTGTCCAGGAGATTCATGCTGTTCATCATCAGCACAATCCAGAACACAGTGATCAGCGACGAACTCACGGGGTCCGTAAAAATGAAGGCCTGGATGCGAATGCCGAAAAGCACCAGAATCAGGGCGACGCCGATCTGGCCCGCCAGTTTCATCCAGGGAGAGAGCACATGCAGGTCATCAATGATGCCCAGCAGGAAGATCAGGGTGCCGGCAATGAGTATGCCCGACAGCTTCAGACCGCCATCTTCGCCCATGACGCTGAACAGGTTCGCGTCCAGCCAGTCCGGTCCATAGGGACGGGCCAGCGCGAGAAAGAGCAGGTGCGCGATGATGACAAGATGAAAGGTCAAAAAGATCGCCGCGCCCCCCAACAGGGGCGTGGGTTGGGCGTGGCTTTTCCGGCCAGCCGGATGATCCAGTATGTTCAAGCGGAAAGCCAGTCGGCGCATTACCGCCGTCAGGGCCAGGGATATCACAAAGGATAGGCCCAGCAGATACATAAAAATCAGATAATGGCTCGGAAGCATTACTGTTACCCGTGAGGTCCTTCCAGTTTCGCAGGCACGCCTTCAGGAACGGCGGGCGGCCAGCACCTGTTCGTATAACTCAAATTCGGTTCGCGCCAGCGTTTCGGCGTTGAACGTTGTTTTTACGCGTTCACGCGCATAGGCGCCCATCACGTTGCGCGCCGGCTCATTTTCAAGCAGCTCGTTTATCGCGGCGGCGAGCGCTTCGGCGTTCTTGGGCGGCACGTTCAGGCCCGTTTTGCCGTCTTCATTGACATACTCCACACCCGTACCCAGCCGTGTGGCCACCACGGGGCGGCCGCACGCGTGCGCTTCAAGAACGGACAGGCCGAACGCTTCGCTCCGCTCACACGAGGGGAACGCGGTTACGGCGCATCCGTAGAGATGGGCAACCAGTTCCGCGTGACTCAACCGCCCGGGAAAGGCGATGTCGACGCCGAGTTCTCCAGCAAGGGCCATTACCGATTCGCGTTCCGGACCGTCGCCCGCGATTACGACCCGCGCACGTATCTTCGCAGCGGCGCGCACCAGCCAGGGCAGGCCTTTATAATAACGGTGCACACCGCAAAAAAACACGTACGGACTTCCATAACGCTCGCGAAGCGCGGTTACCAGCGCCTCGTCCGGCACGGCATACTCTTCCGCCGGAATGCCCAGCGGCACAATCCGGCACTTGTCGGAAAAGCGTCGCAACATCGCCGATGACGCCAGGTACTGGGGTGACGTAGCCAGGATCATATCAGCTTTGTCGAGAAATCGCATAAGGAAGGGGGCATAAAAACGCATGGCCGCCGCCTGGCGGACCACATCGCTTTGATAGCGCACCACCAGGACGTTTTTCGGGCGGGATATCAGCCATCCCAGCTCGGCCGTGGGATTCGGACAGTGAACCACCATCACATCGGCGTGAAGGCGCCGCATATGCAACGGAAACAGGGGAGCCACGGGTGCGCTCTGAAACCGGCCCCATTCGCCTACGGCGGTTATGGGGATGCCCTCGTGTTCGACGCGTCGGGTCATGCATCCCCGGGAGCATACCAAGGCCTCCACCTCGCACCATTGTTTCTGATACCGGCAGAGCAGCGCGATATGACGCTCCATACCCCCGTGTACCGGCGGGTCGAAGTCCTTGTAAACGTGCACGACTTTCAAAGAGTTACCCGGCATATATTCATTTTAACAGCCTGGACAGGACTAAAGAAACTTTGGATACTGTCAGGACAATAAAAAACCCGCGAGGAGCCCCCGCGGGTGTATAACGGCATCCTCCGGCGAAGCGGATCTTTAAAACATCATTTCATAGTGATAAACGCCTTCGCGCAGATTGCTGGTAATGCTCAACCCGGAGTGGTTGAACAGGGTCTGCATGGCTTTGTTCTCGTCCAGTACCTCGGCCGTGAAGCCGGCAATGCCGTTGCTCTTGGCAATCTTGCACAAGTGTTTGAACAGAAACGAGCCAATACGGCGGTTTTGGTATGCGTCCGAAACAACGAAGGCCACTTCTGCGCGGTTGGTGCGCGTATCCAGGTAATAACCGCCCAAGGCTACGATCGTGTCGCCGTTGGATTCCGGTATGGTCGCCACGATGGACACTTCCGTGCGGTGATCGATATACACGAACTGCTGCACCTGTTTGCGGGGCACCCATTTCATACGGGACATGAAGCGGGTGTAGATGGATTGCTGCGACAGGGAATGGAACAGGTCCCGCATGTTGGGCTCGTCCGTCGGGTGAATGGGCCTCACTGTCAATTGCGTGCCGTCGTGCATGAGCATGACCGTGCGCATTTCCTTCGGGCCCACCGCGATCTTTCCACTGTATTCGGACATTTCCGCGCGGACATACCGCAGCGCGATGGCATTCTTGAGGAGTTCTTCCCGGTAGTCCGGGTGGGCGATGCTGATCAGGGCAAGGGCGCGTTCCTGGATACTCTTGCCGTGAAGATAGGCAACCCCGTATTCGGTAACGATATAGTGCACGTCGCCTCGCGTAGTGACCACGCCGGCGCCGGTCGTCAGCGAACTGACGATGCGGGACTTGCCGTCTGCGGTGGTGCTGTACAGTGCGATAATCGCTTTCCCGTCTTCTGACCCGGCCGCGCCGCGGGTAAAGTCCACCTGGCCACCGATTCCGGAGTAGAACTGATTGCCGATGGAGTCCGCGCACACCTGCCCGGTCAAATCCACTTCGATGGCCACGTTAATGGCCACCATCTTGTTTTGGCGCGATATCGTAAACGGGTCGTTGACATATTCTGTGGGATTGAATGAAAACGCGGGGTTATTGTCCACGTAGTCATAAAGCCTTTTGGAACCCATGACAAAACTGGCCACAATCTTTCCCCGGTCCAGCGATTTCTTTTTGCCGGTGATAACACCCGCTTCAATGAGATCGATAATGGAATCCGTGAGCATTTCGCTGTGGATGCCCAAATCCTTCTTGTCCTTCAGAAACGGCGCCACCGCCTGGGGAACGCGGCCGATGCCCAGTTGGACCGTCGAGCCGTCTTCAATAAGGCCGGCGAGCGTCTCGCCGATTTCCTTCGTGCCCGGACGGGACCCCGGGATTTCATTCTCCAGAATGGGAACATCCACGGGAACCAGGTAGTCAATGTCATACACATGGATCATGGAATTGCCGAGCGTGCGCGGCATCTGCGGATTGACTTGCGCGATCACCATGTGCGCGTTTTCGGCCGCGCTTTTGACGATGTCCACGGACACGCCCAGGCTGCACATGCCGTTCTCATCGGGGGGGGTGATGTGGATCATCGCCACGTCAAGGGGCAGCCGGCCTGACTTGAACAGGCGCGGGATATCAGACAGGAAAACAGGCGTGTAATCCCCGAAACCTTCCTGGATGATCTGACGCACATTGTGCGAAATAAAAAAACTGTTTACCGGAAAACAGTTCGCGAGTTCTTTCGTGGCGTAGGGGGCGTCGCCCCGGGTAAGCAACTGGACGATTTCGATATCGGTAAGCTCTTTGGACCGTGCCACAAGCGCTTTTACCAGTTCAAGGGGGGTGGCGCAACCCGTACCTAGAAACACACGTTCGCCCGGAATGATGTGGGAAACCGCCTGGGCCGCGGTAACCACCATCTCCGAGTATTCCTGCTGCCAATTGGGATTATAGCTAAGTTTTTTTTCAGACATCTTATTTTACTCCGGAAAGAATCATGCGGGCGTCGGCCACAACCGGCTCGGTTCCGACTTCGCCAACGATAAAGGGGTTAATATCCATTTCTTCAATCTGGGGGAAATCCGTCACCAGCTGGCTGATGCGCTGCAAGGCGCCGGCAATGGAGTCCAAGTCCACCCCGGCCTGGCCCCGCGCACCGCGTAGCAGAGCGTAGGACCGTGTGCTTGAAAGCATCTGCAAGGCTTCTTCGTGGGTCAGTGGCGCCAAGTAAAAACTGACGTCCTTCATAACTTCAACAAAGATACCGCCAAGACCGAACATCAGCATGGGGCCGAACTGCGGGTCACGGTGCATGCCCAGGATGACCTCGCGGCCGGGCTTGCTCATCTGCTCAACATAAACGCCTCGCAGAAGCGCTTCCTGTGCAGCGCGGCCAATGCGCAGCATCATCAGGTCAAAAGCGTCAAGTACCTCGGAAGGCTTTGAAAGGTTCAACTTTACTCCGCCCATATCCGACTTGTGAAGAATGTCAGGGGACACGATTTTCATGGCGACCGGATAGCCGACCCGTTCTGCTATGAAAACGGCCTCCTCGCTAGTGCGGGCCAGCTGGCCGGGCAGCACTCTGAAATCGTAGGCCAGCAGGATTTCCTTGGCCTCCACTTCGCCCATTTCGGGCCTCCCGGACCGCGCCTGCCGCGCAAGAACGCGTTCGACTCGATGCCGGTTTACGGGGAAGCGGGTGACGATGCGCGGCGGCCTGTTAAGCCACGCGGCATAATCAACCATGTCCTTAAGCGCGTTAACGGCGCGTTCCGGGGACGGGTACTCGGGCACATTGGCCTCCACAAAGGCCTTGCGCGCGCTTATGACCTGCGAACCGCCCATGAAACAGGTCAATACTGGCTTAATTCCGCCTTGGGCTTCGGCTATGATCGCCTCGGCGGTGCCGTTGGGATTTGACATCGCCTGCGGAGTCATAATCACCACGATGCCATGTACTTTCGGGTCATCCATCACCGCCTTGAGGGCCATGGAGTAGCGGGCGGGGTCCGCGTCGCCCAGAACGTCAATGGGATTCGCGACGCTCGCCGCGGCGGGCAACTGCGCCTTGATCGCCTCGGCAATTTCGGAGGTGATCGGATCGAGGTTCATGTCCAGGTTTTCAACCGCGTCGGCCGCCATAATACCGGGGCCGCCGGCGTTCGTAATCACGGCGATATGATTCCCCTTGGGGAGCGGCTGCATGGCCAGGGCGGTTGCGGAGTCAAAAAGAGATTCAAAGTCTTCCGCCCGGATAATGCCCGCCCGCTTGAAGGCTGCCCCGTAGGCAATATCCGCGCCTGCCAGGCTGCCCGTATGGGAAGAGGCGGCTTTGCCGCCCGCCTGTGTGGTGCCCGCTTTCAGGATGACCACCGGCTTGTACTTGGACACTTCCTCAGCGACCCGGATAAACTCCGGGCCGTCGTTAATGCTTTCCAGGTACGCAGCGATCACCTTGGTCTGGGCATCCTCCGCAAGGGTCTGCAGCAAGTCTGTCTCTGAAATATCCGCCTTGTTGCCGATGCTGATCAATTTGGCAAGGCCGATGCCACGGCCTTCCGCCCAGTCCAGGATCGCCGTACACAGTGCGCCCGACTGGGAAATCACCGAAATACCGCCCGGCTTGGGCATCTGCGCCGCAAAGGAGGCGTTCATGTGGTTTTCGGTGTTGATCAGACCCAGGCAGTTTGGACCCAGCAGACGGATATGATGCTTGCGGCAGTATTCCAGCATTTCCTTTTCTTTGGCCGCGCCTTCCTTGCCTACTTCCTTGAAGCCCGCCGTGATCACGGTGCACGCTTTCGCCTTGACCGCGGCCGCGCCTTCCAGGGCGGCCATGACGGCCTTGGGCGGAACCACGATGATGCAATGATCCACTTCCTGGTTCGTTTCGCGCACATCGTGATAGCAGGGTAGACCCAGCATCTCGTCCGCCGTCGGATTTACGGGAAATATTTTGCCTTGGTAACCGGCGGAGATGATATTGGAAAGTATCGAATAGCCTACTTTTCCAGGTACGCGGGAAGCGCCGATTACCGCCAACGATTTGGGGTACAACAATCCATCAAGCATGATTAGTAAACACCTTTTGCGGATGCCTTGGGGCGAATCCACTTGGTAAAACACCCGTTTTCTCGGGTGTGGACTGAAAACAAGACCTGATCGGTCGTGAGGGGGAAACAAGGCGTATAATCACCTTGCACCTAACATAACATTTTTAACACCGGAATTTCCAGTTCATTCATCCGGACGCTTGGTACCATTAACCTGCCCCAACCGAAACGCTGAAACGTTTTGGGTTTAGATTGCGCGCAAAGAAACACGCACTCCTATATTCCCGCGAACTTTCAAGATCACGCGTTTTCCGGTGCCTTGTCCCGCGCGTTTTGCAGGATTTCCGTCAGGTTCATTTGAGTCTTACGGGGTCAATTCCAAGGCCGGTACGATGGGTGGAATATCGGAGTCAAATTCGATGCGCAATCCGGCTTCCATGGCGGCTTCGGTGACCGCGTTGACCGTGTCTATGGGGGCACTTGGATGTTTGCGGATGACCACGGTAACCCGCTTCTTGTCTTCAGCATCAAAGAAGCGTTCCCTCAAATCATCCACGGTTACAATTTCACCGGCACAATGCAGGCTTCCGCTCTGTCCGATGGAAACCCCGATTTCATCTTTGTTGTCGTTAATGGTGTTTTTCAGACGGCCGAGAGGTCCTTTTTTCATGCGGCGATGGGCATCGGCTATCTCCTGGTCCGCCTGGGCGACCTGCGCGGCTTCGGGCATGGTGTTCTCATCCACGATGGTGGTGGTGATGAAAATCAACAGCGCGGCGTTCTTGGAAGTGCGCTTTGGATTGTTGAACAATTTGCCGATCAGCGGGATGTCGCCCAGGATGGGCGTTCTTGAGGTGGAATGACCGGCGCGGTCGCGGCGCAGTCCACCGAGCACAATGGTGTCCCCGGAGTTTACGCGCACCTGGGTGTCCGCCTGCCGCACGGTTTTCTCGGGCACAGAACGGGTAAGGTCATCCACGATAACATTCTTGTCCGTATAGGTGCTGTCTTCCGCGCTGATGTCCAGCAGGATGTTGTCGTCCTCGGTAACCCGGGGCAGCACGGAAAGAATGGTGCCCACGTCGATGAACTCGACGCGGCTCGTGCCGGCCGAGTAACGATTATAAGCGTTGGTGTCATTATTGTTGCCGTAATAGCCGCCATAATAGCCGCCGTAACCGCCGGTCGAGGACACATAAGGCACCTTGGTGGCGTTTTCGAAAATGGCTTCTTCGCCGTCCTGCACGGTCACACGCGGCGAGGACAACACGGTCGCCTTTTCCTGACGGTCCAAATAGTCCAGCGTGACGGCGATATTCCTGCCCACATAACGGTCAATGATGGTCTGCCCGTCGATGTCCTTCAGCAGGGGACGCGTAATAGCGCCGGTTTCATCCAGCTGCAACGCCCCGTAGCGCGGCACGGCGTAGGGCAGGCCGCCGGCGCTGGCCACCTGGCCGCTGCCGGAGGCTTCGGCCGGGGTCCCGGCGCCCGATCCGCCATGGATGGCAAAGGGAGAACCGCCCACGTTGGAGAAAGCGGACCAGTTGACATTGAAGGCCCGTTCGACATCGGTGCTCACCTCGACGATGTGGGCTTCGATCAAGACCTGACGGCGCTTGATATCCCATTCCGCGATGAGTTCGTCGATTTCATCCAGGCGTGCCGGTAACCCGGTCACCGTGACCTGGTGTACCTCTTCCTGCACCACGATCTGGCCCATCTCACCGGGGATGTACGCTTCGATCTGATCGGCAACGAAATCCACGTCGGCATATTTCAGCACCCAGGTGCGCGTGTCCAGCGGCTGGTCGAGGGTCTCCACGACTTTGGCTATGTTTTCGATGCGCGTGGGCAAGTCCGTAACCACCACGGTGTTGTATCGCGGATCGACCTGAATCGTGCCGCGTTCGGTCAACATGGCTTCAATGCTGCCGACAACGTCTTCAGCACTGACATGGGTGATATAGAAGGTGCGAGATTCCACAGGCTGATCAAGACGTCCGACAGCCTCACGCATCTTGTCCAAAATGGCGGGGGAATCCCATACGAATATCTGCCCGGTACGGACATCCGAGAGCACGCTGCCGCTGGCGGACATGAATGTGGCCAGCATGGCTTCAATATCAGCCACCTCAGCATGCCTGATCATGAATTCTTCCTTCTGAAGAGGAACATCCATTTCCTCGACCAGGCGGGTCATTTCTTTGATGTTGTCTTCCGTGTCCCATACATAAATATTGTTGGTGCGCTGGTCTGTGATGACACGGCCGGACGAAGAAAGCAAAGAATTGATCAGCGATTCCATGTACGTTACATCGGCATTTACGATTTTAAACTCATGGGGTTTGGCCTTGCCATATTCTTCCATGAGGTACTCTTCTTTGTTCATTACGCGCAGAAACTTGGTTTCCTCGTCAAATTCATAATAGACCTTGTTGAATTTCAGGACTTCAAGAGCCTGTTTCGGGGTGACATCGTAAATCCAGAAGCGCAGTTCGACTTCCTGTAGTTCGGGAGATACCATGACGTTCCAATTGGTGGCCAAGTTGATGGCGGCGAGGAATTCTTCCAGGGGCATGGGGCCTTCGAGGGTGATTTTCTCGCCCGCTTCAGGCACCTCCTTATATTCAGGTTCCCGTTGCAGTACGGGTTCAAACGCGCCTTCGCCGGTCATGGAAACGGAGGTCAGGCCGCCCTGGCTGTATCCTGCGCCGGCCGCGCCCGCGCCTGCCGCGCCCGCAACGCCTAACCCGGTGGCCGCGCCCGGCCTGCCAAGCGGCGGGGTGCCTGTGGCGCCCGGTATTCCCGCCGCGGTGGGGGCGCCGGGTGCGCCGGTTGTACGGCCGCCGCCGATGGTTCTTGGCCCCGAAGCACCGTCCCGTGCTTTGGGCGGTTCTTTACCGGGACCGGTATCCGCCGCCGCTTTTTCCGCCGGGCTGCTTTCTTTGGGCTTTGCCCCGCTGTCGGACCGGGAGCTCGAACTCCGGTCTATGCGTTGGGAAGTGTCCGATTGTTCACGATTTTCGTCCGAGGAGCGGGAACGGTCTATTCGGCTTGAACCAGCGCTGTCTTCACTATCCCACGGAATCCCGGAAGAAGGGGCGGGACGCGTGCGGCGGCCACTAGAGGCGGGGCTTTGCTGCGGAGAGGTGGGGGTTTGGCCCTGGGCCACGGCGGACAACGCCGCAACCGATGCGATAATGGTAATAAGTACGGCGTTTACCGGCCGCTTCAAAAACAGACTCATGTTTCGCCTTTCACTAAGGGCTTGAAAATAAACATGTTTACGATGGGTTATTCCCGCCCCGATTCCCAAGAAGGGCGGCCCATATGCCGCAACGGATGCTAGTATACAACAAAAGACGCTAGTGACGCATGATATGGGCGGGTATTACTCCCTTGGCATGGTATAGCTGATATTTTCTTTGTTCTCCGCCCAATAGTAGTTAAAAACGACTTCCGTGCGTGTTACGGACTTGATCTCAACGCCGTTAATGCTTTCGCCCACGCTTTTAAACTCGCCGCGCGGGTTGGATGGTACAATAAATTTAATCTTGTCGCCCACCTTTTGGCGCGTAGCTTTCACATCGGCCAGCATCCCTGCGACGTCCGGACGTTTGGGTGGCGGCGGCGGCGGCGGCGGTGGTGGTGGCGGCGGCGGAATCAGTTCCTGCCACACCGATGTTTTCCCTAAAATGGAATTGTTCCACTCATCAAACTGCCATTCAAAGGAGTCTTCACTTTCTTCGATGGGCCCCGATTCGGCGATGCGTTGTTCCAGGGCTTTGCGCCGGGAATCATAGGGGTCGTTTATCTGGTTCAAGGCAATGGCCGCAAGGATGCAGACCAGGATGCCGGAAGCGCATATGTTAATGATACGGTCCATTCAAACCTCCGCCACTTTTCGAATCAGCAGGTTGGCCAGGTGTGCCGCGGTGCCTTTTCCCTGCATCCGGATAAGAGGACATTTGATGCGTTCCGGCTTGTCCGCTGTGCCGGGCAGCGTGAATTGTATCTGGTACCGATACAGGCGGCCGTCGTTTTTAACCTGCTCCGTTCCCGGGAAAGGTTCCGTTTCCGATTCCATGCCTATGCCCAGGCTGACTTCGCCTTGGGCGGCCGCCATATCAACAATCATTTCATACACCGTACTGCCCGGCAATTCGGTCGCGAGCGAAACTTCAGCCGTGTCCTCTTCCGCTTGCAGCTCTATGGCGCCATAGGCGCTCTCCGCCGCCGCGTTTGTCGCCCGGGCTCCCTGCACCTTCCAGTTGTCGGCTTGCAGACGGATGCGACCCAATCCTGTTGCCGCGGATTCCGCCGACTCTCCGGCCGGTTTTTCTGTAGATCCATCGGCGACAATTCGGGTGATGTCCACACTGGCGCTTACCAGGTTGCTGTCAGGCGAACGGCTGAGCTCCGCCGCATCAATACGCAGGGATTGGGGACTGTCCTGAAGGTTCTCAAGGTACAGGATAAGGTTTTCCAGTGGAGAGGCGGGAATCCGCACGTTAATGCGGTATTCACGGTAGCCGCGGCCACCTTCCGCCATGTTGCCTTTGCCGAGGGAGATGCCTTCCACAAGATTGCCTTGATCGTTCGGGCTTGGAACGGGGATGCCGTTTTCATCCAGCGGCGCCGGGGTTCGGCTGGCCAGGCGGTAGATCTCCTGGCGAAGGCGGTCATGAATTTCGGCCTCGCTCCATTCACTGGAATGCTGCGACGCAATTTCTGCGTATTGTGATTCCACCAGTTCCCGGTGGGCGATCTGGTAGGTGTAGGACACCAGATCGTCTTCAAGACGCGCGATAGTCAGGTCAAGGTCATCCAGGCGTGTCATGGCGCGCTGATACAGGGTGAACGCCGACATAATGACAATGACCGCAAAGGTAAGCTTGGCAAGGCGTTTTTCACGGGGCGAGATTTTTTCCCAGGCCGCCAAAAGTTTCCGGATGAGACTAGAGGCCATTTTCTTCTTCCTCCTCCAGTGCGGAAACTTCGATTTGGTAGGCAAACACCTGGGTATCCTGTTCCAGGGTCTGCTGTTCGTACAAACTGCGCGCGCGCGCGAAAAACTCCAGGTAACTTTCGGCGGAACTGCGTATGTTCTGGGTGAATTGGGCCACATCGGTGACGGACTTGGCGCGGCCCCAAAGCGTGATCCCTTCACTGCGGTGCAGGCTGAGCCGGTTGAAGTTGACCCGGTCGTCCGGGGTCGCCTCCACGATACGGGCGATTTGCTCGATAATGGAGCCTTTCCGGTCCACCTGCCGGCGAAGAATGTTAAGCGCCTCCCGTTTCTCGGCAATGCCGCGGGCATTCGGTTCAATTGTGCTGATGCGTTCCTCCAGTTCCCGGATCAGTTGGCGGCGTTGATACAGCGATTGAAAATAAAGGCCCGCAAGTGCCAGAAGGATCAACAGGGCGAAGACGGCGGTGCGCACCGCAAGGCGCTGGGCGCCCTTGACACGCCGGGCCTTGGTTTCGCTCACGGGGAGCAGGTTCAATGAGGCGGGAACGGCCCCGGCGATTTCACGCAGGGCGCCGACAAATTCCAGCGGTATCCCGGGCAGAGCCGATGTCTCAGACCCGTCCAGTAGCGTCAGGGCGAAGGAGGCGGGCAGGCAGTTCTTGCCCGTTCGTTCCGAGAGGGATGCGCATAGTTTCTCGACATTGGCGTAGGCGCAGGAAATGTAAATATCGTCCGCACCCAGGCCGTCCGGCGATTCCCGGCGGAAGGCCGACAGCGAGCCTCGAAGTTCGGAGGCGAGTTCTTCCGTGCTGTCCGTATCCAGAACGCTGGTTCCGCCCGAGATGTTCGGGTTTTCGGCCAGCGCCTCCCAGTCCTGAACGGAAACGATGCCGCGGCTGAAAACCGGGATTTTCTGATCAAACACCGTAATTTCAATCCCGCCGGGGCTGAGATTCACCAGTGCGAAGCGTCCCTCACTCGGGCATACGCCTGCGACCCCGGTCATGCACGCGGTGCTGAGAAACACCTTTTCGGGGGAAAGTCCTGCGTTCGCGAGCAGCGCGATAGTGCGTTCGACAACCTCATGATGGGCGAGCGCGGCAAGCACATGGGATTCCCCGCTTTCAAGGGGATTTAGAACGCACTGGTCTATGATAAGCTCGTCCAAGGCGTAGGGCACATACTCTTCCGCACTGAAACGCACCATGCCCGCGATTTCGGCCATATCATGCGAGGGCAGCGTGATGAAACGGATGGTCACGTCATAGCGCGGAAGGATCACGTAGCACTGGTCTTCCTTGAGTCCGTGTTCCGAAACGAAGTCGCGCAACGCCCCGGAAAGGGCCTCCGTATCGTTCCATTCCCCTGCGCGGCGCAACCAGGCGGTTTCAACCGGTTTGCTCCCCGCAAGTTTGCAGCGCAATACGGAAATGGCCTTCGAATCCAATTGATAAATGCTTATGTAACCTGATTTACGAGCCAAGCGTTTTCTCCTGCCAATCGAGAATGGGTGCCGCACTCTCACTCAGACTGACCACGGCCGAACATACGGCGCGAATCCGGCCCTGTCGCCGGGTGGCTACCCCTGTAATCCTAAAAAATATCGAGGTACAAGTGCAATATGTATTTAACGGTCCTGTGGGGTCAACGGTTACACCTGTTTTCTCCGCCAGATCCTCCATATTCATGAAGCCGAGATCGTCCGAGGTATAGGAAACGCCGTCCGGGCCGTTGCGGTATTCGAGGATGGCCGCGATATCACGCTTTTTAACCTTGGGAATGCACGACAGCACGTCTTCGGAGGCGGTGTTGATATTGATCTTCCCGTCGCCCCACACGGTCAGCAGATTTTTCAGCCCGGCTTTGTCCCGTTCACCAAACCAGTCATCATCGTCCACACCGCGCAGGTAGCGAATTTCTTCGATGGCTTGGAAACGCATTAAGCCTTCTTTGTCATTTGTTTCTCTTTGAGTCATTATGCGGCGCACGATCGTACGGCTCATGGACTCTATTTCTTCCAGGATTTCCCGCGGGGAGGTGTTGATGTTTATGTAACGCTCTTCGTCCGTGATAACATAAATGACTTCGTCATTTTCGTATTGTTCACTTTCTTCAAAATACCCTTCTTCAAATAGGTTTTTGGGATGTGCCCAGGACTCGGCCATGTGGGTGCCGCCTTGAAGTTCCGGCGGCAGCAGCATAAACATAAGTCCGCGATTGTACATTTCCACAATACCGCGGTCCACCGCCCCCCGCGCCATCATCATCGCTTCTTCCTGGTCAAGGGCATAGGCGGCCGCGCGGCGGTCCAGGGCGGCCCGTCGGCCAAAGCCGAGCGTGATCACTGTCAGCATGGCGGTGATCCAGAGGACACTGATCAGCACAAATCCTTTTTTCCGGTTATTCTTCGTCAAAGATCATTTTCTCCAGGGATTCTCGGGGCATGCGGAATGCGTTGGCGCGCGAGGGAAACGTGGCCTCCAGGGTATATTCTTTTTCGTCATCATCAGGATCTCTGAGCGTAATGGCAAGCTGGACGCCTTGCGGAAGCCCCCAAAGCGGGTCGTGTCTCTCCATGTAAACGGCGGGCACCGGAACGGGAGGCTCCTCATCATTCGGATCGCTGATGTCATCGGGGGCGGGCACCCAGATATAAGTGATTTTTAAGTCGGTGACGTTTTCCGCCACGGTGGTTTTGTATTCCCGCGCCACCTTGACCCGGGAACGGTCGAATTCTTTCGGGTCCGGCGGTTGCTTGGGCAAGGCGGTCTCCACCAGGGCTTCTTCCCGTTCCAGGGTGCGCTTGTTGCGGTTGTACCTGTAGATGACGCGCATCAGCCGACGACCTTCGCCCTCGTCAAGATCCATGGGCTGGGCAATCACAAACATGGTGATCTGGCGGTCGTCTCCTTCAAAAAGGTGGCCGGCACGTCCCGCCATATTGTTGTATTCGTGGGAAAACAGGGTAAACGCGCTGCGCGCTTCCCGGTAGGGGTCAAATCCGCTTTCCGCGTAACTCCAACTGCGCAGGGAAGCGTGGGTCAGCGTATAGACGGCGGACATGACAATACTAAGCAGGGTGGTTGCCACGAGTAGCTCGATCAGGGTGAATCCAGCGCGGAAAGCGGGGGGTGCCGCATGATGGTGCCTGTGCCGCAGGTATACCTTCATCGCTCCTCCTTGGGCAGCCAGAGCAAGTCGGGGCGCAGCAGGGTTTCACCCAGGGCTTCCATCTCCATGCCTCCCCGCTGCCAGGTGATGCGCACGGTCAGCTTGCCCATATAATCGACAAAGCGATCCTCGAATTCCTGGCGCAACGGGGGGGGCAGGGACTCGACGCCTTCGGGGAGGGGAATGTCCACTTTCTCCAGTTCCCACTCGTAACGATAGTCCTCATAGGGCGGGTCGAACTGTCCCGAGCCGGAGCCTTCTGGTTGCTGGAATAAAAGGGCCTGTTCTCCGGCCACCTGCTGAACCAGGAAACGGGCGATGGTATAGTCCTGGGCCTGGCGGTGGGTAAGCATTCCCTGGCGAAGCGCGCTCTGGATGACGATTGCACTTGCGCTAAGCACAGCCATGGCGACCACGGTCTCCACGAAAATATAACCCGACCGTCCTGTCCGCATTAACGGCGCTCCTCCATGGATACCTGCCCCAGCGGACCGGATATCTCGAGTATGTAACGAATGTTGCGCGCGCGCGTGTCACGCAGTTCAATGGTCGCTTTGTCGCTCGTACCGTTGGGTAGGCAGCGGATATAGTAGTTACGGGTCTGCTTGTTTTGCCTTCCTTTCATCTTGGTGAGGGTCAAGAATTCCGGAAGGCGCTGCTCTTCGCCCAGAAGGGATTCCGCGGGCTCAAACACCTTTTCTTCCTTGTCCAGGCCGGCCAGACGCTCCAGGTAGTACCGGTTTTCGTCCAGATCAAAGATAATACGGTATTCCCGCGATTCCCGGACCGCCATTTCCTGGGCGTACCGGATGGCGGCGAGCAGATCATTGCGGGCGTTGCGCATTTCGATGCCATTCATGGAGAAAATATAGACGGGCACAATGGACATGGAGAGGGCGGCGATGATGATGATGACGACCAGCAGCTCCAGGAGTGTAAAAGCGGAGCGGCCGCCTGAACTGTGGCGCGGAACATCTTTCACGATAGAGCCTTCCGGCGTTCGGGACAGGAGTCCGACAAAATCCGCATTAAGGCATGGGGGATGAAGAGGTCACATCGTCTTCATTGTCCGGAATGCCGTCCGGTCCCGCCGAGTAAATCTGATAATCGGCCAGCAGGACATCCGTGGGAGGCTTGTACAGGTACTGGTTGCCCCAGGGGTCCGGGCGTAACTCGCGTATGTAACGCCGTTTTCCAGTCATAAGATCATCCAATGCTTTGGGATAACTGTCATTGTTGTCAAGGGCATACAGGTCAACCTGTGTGCTCAAGGTGGCAATATCCCCTTTGGCCGCACGGATTTGCGTCTCCCGGACACGTCCGCTGTAATTCGCGGTAATCATGCCGGCCAGAATGCCGATAATCACGGTTACCAGGATCAGTTCTATCAATGTGAAACCGCTGTTAGACTTCATGGGCGCTCTCCACTGCAATAAAAAAATTTCATCCTACGTTATACAATACACCCTTCTTAACGCATTTTACCTGCCATTTTTATGACAGGGAGAATATTGTACCGCTTGTCAGGGGAGGATGCATAATTTTCCGGGGGAAAGCCTCGGATTGATTGTTTTCTGAAATGTGTCGGAATGTGCTGGTTTGCATTGGGGCGGTAAAAAGGGCGATACTAACTAGTAATGGCTCTGCGTATCCGCAAGGTCTTCTTTAAATAACTCCGCATCCCCGGTAATTGAATGGAGATATATCTATGGCTACCATGCATCCGGCCCCCATCGCTTATTTTGAAGGAAATTACGTGCCTGTCGAACAGGCGAAGGTCAGCGTCATGACCCATGCCTTCAACTACGGCACAGGCCTTTTTGAAGGCATTCGCGGCTACTACACTAAGGAGGAAGACAATGTCCTGGTCTTCCGGCTGCCGGAACACGTGGACCGGATGATGCGCAATGCCAAGGTGTTGTGTATGGATATCCCCGAAGACGCGGCGGCGGTTGAAAATATCTGCGTTGAGCTGATACGCAAGAGCGGTTTCAAGGAGGGCGTATACGTCCGGCCGATCATCTATAAAAGTGAGCTTTCCCTCGGGCCGACCGTGAAGGATGTCGCCTCCAGCCTGTGTTGCTATGTAATCAAACTGGGCGATTATTGCGACATTACAGCCGGCCTCGACGTGGCCGTTTCTTCGTGGCGGCGCCTTTCCGACAACGCCATCCCGACCCGGCTGAAGTCTACCGGCAGTTATGTCAACTCGTCCCTGGCCGCATCCGAGGCCAAAATGTCCGGGTTCCACGAGGCCATCTTCCTGCGCGAGAACGGCACCGTTGCCGAGGGCAGCGCCATGAACCTGTTCATGGTCCACCAGGGCAAACTGATCACTACGCCCGTCAATGCCGACATCCTGGTTGGCATTACCCGGAATACTGTTTTGGAACTGGCCCGTGACGTGCTGCACCTCGAAGTGGTGGAGAGGGACATCGCCCGCACGGAACTTTATGTGTGCGATGAGTTGTTCTTTAGCGGTACCGGCGCGCAGGTCGCCCCGGTCCGGTCCGTGGACCGGCGGGTCATTGGCGCTGGCAAGCCCGGACCCATTACCCTGCAACTGCAGGAATTGTATTTCAACGTGGTCCAGGGCAAGGTGCCCGAATATCGCCATTGGTGCACCAAGGTGTATTGAAAACGGGGCGGCGCCTATGAAAACACTACTGAAGACCGCTGCCAGGGTGCTCCTCTCCTGGCAGTTTATCCTGAACCTGCTGGTGATTCTGCTTATCACCTGCTGGGTGCCCCTGTTGTCGCAGACCGTGGAAATGCGGGACGCCGACGGCAACCTGATGCAGCAGGCGACAAACACCTTCCGGGCATATCAGTCCTGGTGGACCGTGGTTCGGCTGGCGCCAGGCTGGAGAGGCCACTTGAGCGCCGTGGGCATGCATTTCGGCCTCTGCTTCGCCATTACCTTTGGCGTGTGGGTATGGTTTACTGCCATTAGGGTACTGCGGACGGATCCATTGTTAAGACCTCCGGAGGAACTGACTTCTGGCAGTGCTGCTGGAGATGATATCCAAGAAGCGCAGGATCCCTCCGAATCAAAGTAACCGTTTGCTGGAATACGGGTAATGGATATTCCTGTCCTGTGCCACTCGTCCTGTTCGCTATCGGTATCGCTATCGTGTTTCGGAAGGGGTGGTTTTGCCTGTTTTTTCACAGTCGGCGCAACGGCGTTCTATTTTTTCCCCTTGATAATACCACCACCCAGGCATACAATAATCGTAATCCAAGGTGTTTCACCGGCAACCGCAACCTAAAGGAGTCTCAGGGCATGTCCAGAATACAGGGAGTCGTTACTATGGCTATTGCAGCGGTAATGATCGTCGTACAGGGCGCCGTCGCGCAGCCCGGCGTGACCCATCTGCGCTGTGAGAATCTGTATAATCCATTGGGGATCGACCGGCCGCAGCCGCGCCTGTCTTGGATGCTCACACCCGGTCCGCGCGGACTGGCCCAGTCCGCTTACCAGGTGATTGTCACTGCGGATGATCCGAAGGTGGCGCCCGGGGAAGAAAAGGTGCTCTGGGATTCCGGAAAGGTGGTGTCGGACCAGTCCTCTTTCGTGCCCTATGGAGGAGAACCGCTTGTTTCGGGTGCCCGGTGCTACTGGAAAGTGCGCACATGGGACCAGGACGGCAAGGAATCCGCCTGGAGCGAGCAGGCCTATTTTACCGTTGGTCCGATAACCATGGCGGATTGGAAAGGCGAATGGATCGGCTGCGACTGGATGGAAAACAACGAAGGCCCACTGCCCCTGTTGCATAAGATGGTCACGCTGTCTGAGCAACCTGCACGGGCCGAGGCGCATATCTGCGTGCTGGGCTATTATGAACTCTATGTAAACGGCAGAAAGGCCGGCGACGAGGTGCTGGTTCCCGCTGTTTCCGACTACGCGAAGCGGGGGCTGTATACTACCCTGGATCTGAGCGAGTACCTCAAGGCGGGTGAAAATTGTATCGGCCTGTGGCTCGGCCGGGGCTGGTCCACTGCAATCTTGGAACCGGCCAGCAAACAAGGCCCGGTCGTGAAGGCGCAGGTGAAGATTACCTATGCAGACGGCGCCACCTTGATGATACCTACAGACGCCACCTGGAAGGCCCATCCCAGCCATATCACCCCTCTGGGCAAAGGATCGAGCGGCGACTACGGCGGGGAACTTGTGGAAGCGGCCAAAGAAGTCCGGGACTGGAGCACTGCGGGCTTTGATGACAGTGCGTGGCAACCCGCCACGATACATCACCCGCCCACGCCGCTGATTGAAGCGCAGATGATGGAGGGCAATTGCCTGCTTGATGAAGTCTTGCCCGTGTCCGTGTCTCCCCTCGAGGACGGATTCCTGGTGGACATGGGACGGAATTACACGGGCTGGTTTGAACTGCGCATGCCGGACGAGCTTGAAGCGGGCGCGCGCGTGGACCTGGCCTATGCCGACAAGCGTTTCCCGGACGGTAAATTCCAGACCTATAACCAGCGCGACACCTACGTGGCCCGGGGTGGCGGCGGCGAGTCTTTCCGCAATCGTTTCAACTACCACGCTTTCCGCTATGCTATCGTCAACGGCATGCCGCGTGCGCCCAAACTGGATGAAATCAAGGGCAATCTCGTCAGTACCGATTATAACCGCGCGGCGGAATTTTCCTGTGACCATTCGCTACTGAACGATATTTACAACATGGTTGTCTGGACGCACCGCTGCCTGAGCCTGGGCGGCTACACCGTGGACTGCCCGCACCGGGAACGCCTCGGCTACGGCGGTGATTCGGGCACCTCCATGGAAGCGGCCATGCTCAATTTCCGCAGCGGCCCCTTCTATGCCAAGTGGGCCGCCGACTGGCGTCTGTCCCAGGCCGAAGACGGAGACCTGCCCCACACCGCGCCCAATTCACAGCAGGCGGGAGGCGGACCGGTCTGGAGCGGTTTTGCCATTACCATGCCCTGGATGGTCTATACCTATTACGGTGACAAGGCGGTGCTGGAGCAGGGATGGCCCGTGATGCAGAACTGGCTTGCCTTTATTGAAACCAAGATGGGTGACGGCATCCTGCAGCCCTATTCCGGCATCGGCTGCAACATGGAATGGAGTTTCCTGGGCGACTGGGTGCCGCCGGGACGCAAACAAGGCAAGGACCGCGTGGATGACCATTCGACCCTGTTCTTCAACAACTGTTACCTGGTTCACTGCCTGCAACTGGCGTCCAAAATCGGCGCGGTGCTTGGCAAGGCCGACGATGCCGCGCGTTACGCCGCTCAGGCCGAAGCGCTTGCCGCCCGGCTCCATGAAAAATTCCTGAACCCGGACGGCGCAACCTATGCCAATGGCGAGCAGACCTATCTTGCCATGCCGCTACTTTTCAATGTTACGCCCGACACGCACCGTGCGCAGGTGCTGGCCGCCCTCGAAAAGGATATCGTGGAAACCCGCAAGGGCCACCTGAACACCGGCATGCACGGCAATTATTATATGGCGCGGCTACTTATCGACGAGCGGCGCAACGACCTCCTGACCCTGATGCATACCCAGGAGACCTTTCCCAGTTACGGCAACATGCTGAAGAACGGCGCCACCACCATTCTGGAAGAGTGGGACGGCGACAACTCACAGATCCATAACACCATGATCTCTATCGGAATGTGGTTCATCCGTGGCTTGGGCGGTATTCAGGCCGATGATGCCCACCCCGGTTTGAAGCATTTCATCGCCGCGCCGGGCGTGGAAAGTGGCCTGAAACATGTGACCGCAAAACACCTTTCTGAATACGGTTGGATCTCCAGCGCCTGGAAACGCGAGGGAAATACAATTACCTATGACCTTGAAGTGCCGCCCAACAGCACGGCTAGGGTCATCCTGCCCGCCGCGGCGCTCGACGCGGTGCAGGAAGGCGGCGGCCCGGTCGTGGAACAGCCCGGCATTTCCAATGCCGCCTGTGAGAACGGCCTGTTCCGCTGTGATGTGGCGTCAGGAAACTACCAGTTTGTTGTTCCCATGTCTGAATAAGAATTCGTGACTACGGAATACATGGAATAACACTGGAAATTCGCTTTGAAAATAAGTTCGGAAAGCAGGGACTGACTCCGGCGACTGCAGTGAGTCCACCATGGCGGACAAGCCGGGTCTGTCCTTGCTTTCCTGAGTATCAATTTGTTGAGAAGTACCTAACCCGGAGTGCCTGTCATGCCTTATTCCCAGTTTGACCGTCATCAACTCGTCATCAAACCCTTGTCAGAGCGCAAGGACAAGGTCTTTATCGAGCGCGATCATGTGCCCGTGGATGCTGCCATTGCCCATCCGCTATCCGAGTCCGGGCAAAAGGTCATGGACGAACTGGTGGAACGCCTCGCGATGGCAAAAGGGGCCAACAAATCGCGCATGCTGACCTTCGGCGCCCACGCCATCAAAAACGGTCTCGCCCCGGTGTTTATCAAGTTGATCCAGGACGGTTGGATCACCCACCTCGCTACCAATGGCGCCGGCATCATCCATGACTGGGAGTTCGCTTTCCAGGGCCACAGTAGCGAAGATGTCCGCGTCAATGTGGCACGAGGCGAATTCGGCACCTGGCGTGAAACCGGGTTTTACCTGAATCTGGCCATCGTGGTCGGCGCGTGGCGCGGCATGGGTTACGGCGAGTCTGTCGGCGCTTTCGTCGAAGAGGAAGGGCTCAACATTCCCCCCGAAGCACAACTGCTTGATGAAATCAAAGATAAGGCCGCTTCGGACCCGCAACAGGCGGCGGCGGCAGCTGACCTGCTCGACCGGATCAAGACCTTTAACCTGCCCACGGGATGGATGGCCGTACCGCATCCTTTCAAAAAATATGGCCTCCAAGCGGCGGCCTACCGGCTTGGCGTCTCCTTCACGAGCCATCCCATGATCGGCCATGACATCATCTATACCCATCCTATGAACCATTGCGCCGCCATCGGCCGCGCCGCCCAGCGCGACTTCCTCATCTACGCAAACCAGGTCATGAATCTCGATGGCGGCGTCTACATCAGCATCGGCTCCGCCGTCATGTCCCCCATGATCTTCGAAAAGAGCCTGTCCATGTCCCAGAACATCCATATCCAGCAGGGTCGCCACATGGATAATCATTTTATGGTTATTGTTGATTTGCAGGAGAGCCATTGGGACTGGTCCCAGGGCGAACCGCCCATGGACAATCCCGACTACTACCTGCGCTACAACAAATCCTTCAACCGTATGGGCGGCCAGATGCGGTATGTAACCGCCGATAACCGGGACTTTCTGCTGACGCTGGTGCGTGGGTTGGAGTAGGAAGACCAAACCGCAAAGAACGCAAGGAACACAAAGAGAAGAAAAAATATGGACATTAAGGCTTTGTGTGGCAAGGTGTGAGAGATTTCCTACAACATTCATCTGTATCATGGCCATGGACATTTGGAAAAGGTCTATGAGAATGCACTGGCTCACCGATTGCGCAAGGCAGGCCTTGGCATTGAACAGCAATTCCCCATTAAGGTTTTTGATGAAGATGGAACGCTTATAGGCGACTCTTTCGCGGATCTTTTTTTAGAGGGCCGACTCATCATTGAGTTAAAACTGCCAAGGCGTTGGCGCCCGAGCAGAGGCACAAATTCTCGTATACCTGAAGTCTTCGCCTGTTGAACATGGCCTGCTCATTAACTTCGGTTCGTACAAGTTCGAGATATAGAAGTTTGTCTGAAGTACTTAGCCTGTCAATTTATGCATTCAACGTCGCCTTTATGCTCTTTGTGTCCTCTGCGGTTATTTCGCTTTGGAGAAACAACATGAACGAAAAACAATGGTATGAAAGTCTCTTTCAGAACTATGGGCGCACCTACGACAAGGAATGCTTTACGCAGGGAACGATCGGAGAATGCGACTTCCTCGAAAAGGAATTTCAGTTTGACAAATCACTGAACATACTCGATGTAGGCTGCGGGACCGGGCGGCACGCGATTGAACTGACCAAACGGGGATACTGCGTTACGGGGATTGATCTTTCGGAATCCCAGCTGGCCCGGGCGCGGGAAAAAGCGGCCGAGCATGACCTGCATATTGATTTCCGACAGCACGACGCACGGAACCTTCCGTTCAACGCGGAATTTGATGCCGCCATCATGCTCTGCGAAGGGGGATTCCCGTTAATGGAAACGGACGAAATGAATTTCGAGATACTGAAAAACGTGACCCGGTCCCTGAAAGACGGAGGCAAATTAATCTTCACCACGCTCAACGGCCTGTTTCCCCTGTTTCATAACGTGGAGGCCTTCTGTGCCGAAGCGCGCCAGGAGGGCAATGCCGCCTATAAGAATAATGCCTTCGACCTGATGACCTTCCGTGATTTCAACATTACGGAATTCGAGGACGATTCGGGCAACAAAAAGACCCTTTCGTGCAATGAGCGCTATTACGTGCCGAGCGAAATCACCTGGTTGCTAAAAACGCTCGGTTACGGCCGTATTGAAATCTTTGGCGCAAAACTGGGTGCATATTCCAGGAATGATGCTTTAACGCCGGAAGATTTTGAGATGCTCGTGATCGGAAATAAATAATGAAACTGACTACAATTCCTATTCAACCACAGGCGCGATCTCTTCGGTGGTGATAATACCGGGCGGCAGTTCTAGAATCCGTATGTTGCGGAAATGGATTTCGGCCCCTTCGGATTCGAGGCAGAGGTACCCTTTCTTGCGGGACGATTTGCTGATGCCGTTTACGAATTTGCCGTTGACGGCCAGTTTCACCACGCCGTCCACACAGACGACATCGTATACATTCCATTCGCCCTTGCCCAGACACCGGTTTTCCAGGGATTTGCTGCGCTCGCCCCGGGGATTGTCGGGAACGGCCTTGACGCCGTTCGCGCCGAACAATTCCCCGTGGACATAGGCGATGGGTGGCAGTTCACCCTTCCTGTCCTTGTGCTGGTTCACCCAGTCGAGTTCCAGCATTTGCACTTCCATCCCCATGGGCAATTCCCTGCCTTCGGGCACGGTGCCTTCGCTCCAGACAAAAACGCCCGAATTGCCTCCCGCCTCCATGTGGCGCCACTCAATATGCAGGATGAAATTTTCATACTGTTTTTCGCTGCGCATAACGCCGATGGGATGGCCTTTACACACCAGCAGGCCATCGCGTGCCGACCAGGTATCTTCGGCCGTGTTGACGTTCACCCAGCCGGTCAGATCCTTTCCGTTGAAAAGACTTTGAAACTGGGGTATATCATCGGCCACCACAGAAGTGGCCATCACGAGTCCCGCAACACCGCACCAAAGCAAGAAAGCGTTTCGTTTCATCATTGGCATCTCCAAGATAGTTGTAAATCCCGTAAACGGTATAACGTGCCATCGCCGGATGAGTTCGGTAAAGCCAACTCAACGGATCCGTCCGATCCGACCGATCCGTCTGATCAGAACCACTAGGGCGTTTTGATGCCTTCAGCCTCCTGGTTGATGGCGTCAAGGGCCGCGTCGATCCAGCCGCGAACCGTTTGTACCGCGTCCTCCACCGGGATCATGCCCGTCTCGCCGGTGTCGCGCCGTTTGAATTCGATCTGGCCATTCTTGAGGTTACGTTCACTCACAACAAGACGGATGGGCATGCCGAGTAGGTCGGCGTCGGCGAATTGGACGCCCGGGCGCTCGTCCCGGTCGTCATAAAGCACTTCGATGCCCGCGTTCTGAAGTCCGTCATAGAGACTTTCGGCGGTGCTTTTGACCTCTTCCACGTTGAGCCGCAGCGCGTTGAGGTGCACCTGCCATGGGGCCACGGACAGGGGCCATTTCGGGCCGTATTCATCTCGCCGCACTTCCATGATGGAACTGACCAGCCTGCCCACGCCGATGCCGTAGCAGCCCATGATCGGCGTCCGCACGTTCCCGGCCTCATCGTCAAAGGTCATACCCATGGCTTCCGTGTATTTGGTGCCGAGCTGGAAAATGTTACCCACTTCGACACCACGCTTGAGGGTGAGTGCGCCGGAACATTGCGGACACCCGTCGCCTTCGCGCGCCTGGGCGACATCCACCATGTCCATACCCGGCAGATCCCGTGCCAGGTTGAAGTTCTTGTAGTGATAGTCGGGCTCATTGGCGCCGCAGACAAGGTTGCCGGATCCGGCGATGGTTTGGTCCACCACGATGCGGCAGCGCTTGGGGTCCAGGCCCATGGGCGACGCGAAACCCGCAACGGACCCGGCCGCGGCGATCTTTGCTTCGTCCGCCGGCACGGGCACAGCCCGGATGATCTTTGCCAGTTTCATCTCGTTGACCTCGATGTCGCCCCGGATCAGCAGCACCACGAGTTTTCCCGCCTCGTCCGTGTCGTAGAACACCACCTTGGCCGTCTGCCGCGGCTCGACGCCGAGGAACGCGGCGACTTCTTCAATCGTTTTCTTGTCGGGCGTGTGAACCTTCTCCAAGGGCAGCGGTTCCGCTGGGTATCCCTGCACGCGCCCCGTGGCCACCTCCTGGTTGGCCAGGTAGCCGCACGACTCACAGGTTACAATGGTGTCCTCGCCGGCCTCCGTAAGCAGGATAAACTCGTGGGCGACCTTGCCACCCATCATGCCCGTGTCGGACAATACCGCCACGACTTCCGGCAGGCCTGCCCGCGCGAAGATGCGCTGATACGCCCGGTAGCATTCCAGGTAATACCGCTCGAGATCCTCCTGGGACGCGTGAAAGGAATAGGCGTCCTTCATGGTGAACTCACGCACCCGGATCAGGCCGCCCCGAGAACGCGGTTCGTCGCGGAACTTCGTCTGGATCTGGTAGACCATGAAGGGCAGCTGGGCGTAGCTGTTGATCTCATGGCGGCAGAGATGCACCACGGCCTCCTCGTGAGTCATGCCCAGCACCATGTCATGGCCCGTACGGTCGTGGAAACGCAAGAGTTCCGAACCCACCGCGTTGTAGCGCCCGGACTCCTCCCACAACTCGCGTGGCATCACCACGGGCATCAGTACCTCCTGCCCGTCGATGCGATTCATTTCCTCCCGGATGATCTGCTCGATCTTGCGCGCCACGCGCAGTCCCGGCGGCAGCAGCGAATAGATGCCGTTCGCCACCTGCCGCGCGTATGCGCCCCGAAGCAGGAAGGCATGACTGTCCAATACCGCCTCGCCGGGGCGTTCTTTATACCGATGACCGACCAATTTGGATAAACGCATGGGAGTAGAATTCCTTCTGGTTAGCGTGCCCGATACAGGCCCGAGAGATGTCATAAAGTATGCCTTTTTTCCTGGGACGGAGGCAAACATGTGGTGAGGGAATAGGGGAATTCGGAATTCGGAATTCGGAATTCGGAATGCGGAATGAGGAATGAGGAATGAGGAATGAGGAATGAGGAATGAGGAATGCGGAATGCGGAATGCGGAGTGGGGAATGGAGGAATTCGGAATGCGGAATTCGTAATGTGGAATGCGGAGTGGGGAATGGGGAATGGAGGAATGGGGGGATGGGGGATGTGGGATGTGGAATGTGGAATGGGGGGAATTTGGAATACGGAGTGGGGAATGGGGGAATGGAGGAATGGAAAATCCTTGTACCTGAATACAGAGACGGAAGTCCCGTAGGGACGATTGACGGTAGCCCGCCAGTTTACTGGCGGGAACACACGGGCCCCTCTCTATGAAGTCCCGTAGGGACGATTGAATCCTTCAGCACATACTAAAGGGGTCAGCTGGCGATTTGTTTCTGCTAACGGTTTCGGGAGATGGATTCCGGTCTTTTCGCGGCCTGGTCGTGCCTTTCGACACCGGTTTTCCCTTTGCCGCGAAAAACCGGAATGATATTGCTACGATAAATGATAAGGCCGCTTGAATCGCTGTCGTGCATTACCCGCTCAAAACTTCACTATGGAACTCAACGCTAACGAGGATATTCAGGATAAACGCTAATACAAGCGGAACCCGCCCTTCGCTGTTGTCTACCCAATCTTGTGTTTTGTGGGAGATAGATATACAATAATTTACCAGTACAAAAAACAATAGCGATAAACAAGAAAGAAAAAATGCCATGTTACAAAGAAGTTCTCTTTGCTCTCTGTTTATAGTCTTGGTTGTGGTGGGATGCAAAACGACTCGACCGATTTCCGATTCTGGTTACGAGGCGGGTCGATGGGGTAATTCCGGCTTCAGCGCAGAACTTTCCGAGTTTGATATTATTGGCTTGGCCCCGGAGGGAAAGGTAACGGAGGCGGACCTTGCCACCACGGCGGCAACCCCCTATGTCCTGGCCATAAAAAGAGACACGCCGGTGCTGCTGATTCAGTCCGGGGCATTTTTCCCGGACGAGCCCATGCAGCGCGAACTCAGCAAGTTCCTGAAGGTGGCGCCTTTTGCAGGAACAGCGCCACAAAGATCGGAACTCTCCATGTCTTTGCGCCAGGTTGCCTTGAAAGGAGGTTATCCCTATATCATCTGTTATTGGGGTGTCCTGGAAACGCAACAGAAGAATCTTGCTACCAAATCGGCTTCCTGGACGCCCATTGTCGGGAAATTCATCCCTGACGAAACACAGAACATGCGCATCCGGTTGAAGATGCTGGTCTTGGACGCCCGCACAGGGAATTGGACCATGCTCCTGTCGGAACCGGAAAGCAACACGGCCATCAGTACGAAAGTGACGCGCGAGCAGAAGGACCAGGGCCAGGTGGCGCTGCTCAAGGAAAAGGGCTACACCGAACTGGCCGCACAACTTCAAAAATACCTCATTGAATGAGTCGACCTTAAGGATAATGGGAACGGGAGATTTTGGACGCTTCTATTTTGTTGATAGACGAGTACCCTCGGCAGTCTACAAGTATGCGATTACGTTCCTTACATGTTTTAGCAAGGGTTTAGGGTATAGGGTATAGCGTATAGGGGAGCCAGGTGCCCGGATACATGGATGGAAGTCCCGTAGGGACGATTGATGTTAGCCTGCCATAGGGAGAATAAAGAGGTCAGGGATGAGGTGACAGGAGGATTATATGTATCTTGGATATATGGGCGGGGAAGTCCCGTAGGGACGATTGATGGTAGCCCGCCAGTTCACTGGCGGGGGCACACGGTATACCCCCCTCATGAAGTCCCGTAGGGACGATTGAATCCAAGTATCATAGTTATCCCGCACCGGAAAGAAAGGCCGCAAGCACGGTTTGCGCATTCAAAAGTCGTCTCATTGGTTTACAAACCGGACAAGCGTGATAATAACGGGATCTCCAGGTTCCGCCGTTCTTGTGATAGAATTCGGGACGTAATAGAAGTGGGATTGTGAACATAAGGAGTACTCACTATGAACAGGACATTCTTGCTTACCGTCACGTGTGTGATAATTGCATCGGCGGGCATAATAGCCGCCCAGGAACCGCTGGCGGGAACCGTACCGCCTGCGAATGGAATATGGCTGGACACACTGGACCTGGAAGCGGTTCGCCAGGACATTAAGAAGGCCCGCGTCGGCAGGTCCGTATCCGGATTTCCGCTCACGCTCAACGGGGAAGTTTTTGAACACGGCATCGGCACGGCGGCCGCCAGCGAGTTCAGCATCGACCTCAAGGGGGCCGCGCTGCGTTTCCGCGCCTTCGCCGGTGTGGACGATGCCACCAAGGGCCGTGGTTCCGCAGCCTTCAGCGTGTGGGTAGACGGCGCGCGGAAAGCGGAATCGCCGGTGCTACGCGGCAATGATCCGCCCCATTATTTCGATGTGGACCTCAGCGGTGCGCAATCGCTGCTGTTACTGGTGTCCGATGGCGGCGACGGCAACGCCAACGACCACGCGGACTGGGCGGGCGCGGCGCTGATTCTCGCGCCGGGTACGGCGGAGCAGCCCTCCGCCCATATTCCCGAAGAGGAGGCCCCGGCCATTTATACGGGCGGCGCGCCGCCTGAGCCCGCCATCCACGGGCCGCGGATTACGGGCGCGACCCCCGGCCGGCCCTTCCTGTTCCTGGTTCCCGCCACCGGGGAAGGTCCGCTGGCCTTCAGCGCCGAGAATCTGCCGGAAGGGCTGTCGCTGGATGCCGGAACGGGTATTATCAGCGGCACCTTGGCGCGCGAGGGAACCACGGACGTGACCCTCACCGTCACAGGCTCGAAAGGCGCCGCGTCGCGGGTGTTGACTGTCGTGGGCGGTGAAGACAAACTCGCGCTGACGCCGCCCATGGGCTGGAATTCCTGGAACGTATGGGGCGTGAAGGTGGATGATGCCAAGGCGCGTGCCGCCGCGGATTACATGGTGTCGACCGGACTGGCGGCCTACGGGTACCAGTACATCAACGTGGACGACGCCTGGGAGGCGGACCGCGGCGCGGACGGTGAAATCATATGTAATGAGAAGTTCCCAGACATGAAGGCCCTGGGCGACTATATTCATGCAAAGGGGCTCAAATTCGGAATGTATTCCTCGCCCGGCCCCAAAACCTGCGCGGGGTACACCGGCAGCTACCAGTATGAGCGGCAGGACGCTCAAACGTACACGCGCTGGGGCGTGGATTTCCTCAAGTATGACTGGTGCAGCTACCAGGCCGTCGCCGGGGGAGTGGACCGGGAAGCCCTGATCAAACCGTACCTGCTGATGCGTGCCGCCCTGGACGAATGCGATCGCGATATCGTGTATAGCATCTGCCAGTACGGGATGGGCGACGTTTGGGAATGGGGCGACGAGGCGGGCGGCAACCTCTGGCGCACCACCGGCGATATCGGGGACTCCTGGAACAGCGTGTCCAAGATCGGTTTTGCCCAGAACGGGCTCGAAGCCTACGCGGGGCCCGGCTGCTGGAACGATCCTGACATGCTCGTGGTCGGCACGGTGGGCTGGGGCAAGAAGATGCGGCCCACGCCCTTGACGAAGAATGAGCAGGTCGCCCACATTACCCTCTGGACCGTTCTCGCCGCGCCGCTGCTGCTGGGCTGCGATCTTGCGCAACTGGACGCGTTCACCCTGGCGCTCATGACCAATGACGAGGTGATCGACGTCAACCAGGATCCGCTAGGCAAACAAGGTTGGCGCTGTGCCGGGGATCCCTGGGCGGAAATCTGGATGAAGCCCCTGTACGACGGGACGCTGGCCGTGGCCCTATTTAACCGCGCCCCCGTGAAAACGGCCCTATCGGCCCGGTGGGACGATCTGGGCATTTCCGGAAGCCAACTCGTGCGTGATCTGTGGCAGCGGAAAGACTTGGAGCCGGCGGACGGCGTATTTACCGCGCAGGTGCCGGCCCACGGCGCCATGCTGGTGAAAATCGGCACGCCGAAGGGCTGACAAAGGGCGATGAAAGCCGACGGACAGTATCGACGCGGTCATGTTAACGTGAAACACAGAACGGGGATATACCCATGACACTGTTGCTGACCATGCTGCTGGCCGCCGCCGTTGACGGGGTTTCGTTACCTTCGGTGACGACAATATCTCCCGAACATCCCCTCATCCTGCTGCAGGTGTCCGCGGCGTTTGACAACACCGACGAAGCCCCCGAAGGAACGGATCGTTTTGCGGAGGCCGACCGGCACGGACTGGAAATCGTGCGCCTCTGGCACTGGCTGCCGGAAGATATCCGGCCGTACTGTCAACTGCAGGTTGAACTGCGCGCGCGGGATCACGACCTGCGCCTGGCGTTGTTCCGGCGCATGCTTAAGGAACCACAAAACGCGGGCGTGCCTGTAAGCGTGCAAGTCGCCGACCCCCATGACGAGTATGTATTCGACCCCATACATGTGGAACAACTGCTCGTGGAATTCCCCTGCATCCGCAGCCTGATGCTCTCGGAACAACGCTTCGCCCATTATGCAAAATTCAATGTGGAACGTTACGCGCCGCCGCCGCATACACGGTACACCTGCGACATGATTGAACTGGCAGCCCGGCATGGGCGGCATGTTCTTATTGTCCTTCAGGGTCTCAAGTGGCTGCATATTTCGGCAGACGTTCTTAACCGGCCGCTGCTGGAAACGATGCGCGCCTACCCGGACCACGTCATTCCCATAAATGAACACATCGAGTCGCGCCATCTTATACGGCAGACCGCGGTCTGGGGGCTGTGGCTCGGCGGTCACGTTACCCACTGGGGGATCGAGCCGCAGTCCTGGTGGTATGAGAGCAGTTTCATGAACGGCCCCGGCGTGTTCGGTGACCACCTGCATCCTGCGGAGATGCCTCCCGCCCTGTACCGCGCGATGATTCTGCAGGGCGCCGCCATGGGCGCGACCGTGTACAGTTTTGAGCCGTGGTGGGACCTTTTCGACTATGGAAACCGCCGCTGTTGGGAGGAGGCCATTCTTCCCACGCTGCGCGAGGTGGTGGGGAAAAAACTGGTTCCCACCCAGGAGCAGGTTCGTGAAAAAAACAGAGCGGCCTACCGGCTTGCTCCCGCCCGGGATATCAATGCGTTTCACCGCAACCTTTACGATCTTGACTGGCTGTCGGATGAAGGGTCGCTCGCCCGGGCTTTTTACGGGGTATGGGAGCCCATGCTTGAATTCGAACTGATTCCGAACCGACGCAACTGGTTCCTGCCCCTGCTGCCGCCGGATACGCCCCAGGCCGAACTCGACAACTACGACTGTGTGTTCGAGCCCGGACAATATGCATCCGTGGAGGCTTGGGAAGAGGCGTTGCGCGCCTGCATGCCGCTGACAACCGCGGACGGCGAGGCGTGGACCTGTTCCATCAACGGACACGCGTACGTCATGCAGACCCACGAAAACCTGTACAAGCAGCAGCCGTACTCCCTGACTTTACCCAAACCCGTGCGTGGGCTGGCCGCCTTAATAACCCCGGGGGGAGGCCTTCATCTGAAATGGCCCGCCGATCCCGGTGCTTCCAGGTACTTTCTGTTGTATGCGGAAGGCACGCCGGATGGGAACCGCCAACCGTTGTTTAAGACGGTCAAGGAGACGGCGGCCCCGTTCGCGGTTTATGAAAACGCGCCGGCAGGCCTATATGCTGTGACCGCCGAAACGGCCACGATGGAACAACGGACAGGCGCCGTGAATTATCTTGACTACCTGGTCTTCAGCGAGACAGTGAGTGAACCCGTGGAATATGCCCGGTTTGACGGTTCTGAAACGGTGGAAGTCGTTCCCATGCCTCAACCGCCGGACGACAGGCCTGACGCACAGACCGTGTTTCCCACATTTGATGGAGTCCCCGAAAAATATATGCCAGTTGCGGATGAAATCACCGGCCGGATAGAGGCAATGAAAAAGGCCTATGAAGCCATGGACTGGCGTGCCGTAACGGAGTTCTATTGCCCGGACTACGAGGATGCCAACGGCTTTCACCGTGAGTATGCCGGCCGCGCCTGGAAATGGTGGTTCCGCCGTAACAACAAGACCTTCATGCTTAGGCAGATTCGCCGCTGGAATTTTGACGTATATGCGGAAACAGGGCTTGTCCAGGTCAGGATGCTTTTCTTCTGCGTTGCCGTGCGTCGTGACGACCAGCCTTTCGGCTATGATGGGATTGTTCGGATTCCGCGTCACAAGGGTGCCGAGGTGACCTGCACGTGGGTGCGTGAGAACGATGCCTGGCGCCTTTTGCGGACGGATCCGGCCCTGCCCAATCTTGAAGAAATTTTATGGAACGATAGGCCTATGGACAAGAAGGAAACGCTGGTTCCAAGCGTGGATGAGTGACGGGTCCGGGTAACCACAAGCACAGTTATTATATTGTTGTGGACGTTTCAGCAACGTTGGAGAAGGAAATCAATCATCATAGCGTTGGCGCCAAAACTCGTTATGCTTAACGCAACAAGTCCTTCAACTGAATAGCGGATCAGATACACTATGTGACAGAATATGACCGGGGTTTTCTTCTGCCTCTGGTAGGGGATTGGATAAAATGTATGATGGGAAAGAATATCTGGTTACAGATTACCTTCTATAGATTTGGTAAGATAACCACGCAGTAGTTGATTTTGCTCAAACCCGGCAGGATTATAGGGAATACAATAGAAATAAAGGATGGAATATGCAAATCACTCCCACTACACTTACCATTGCGCAGCTTTTAGGATCCAGAAATGAACAGTACTGTGTACCCGCTTATCAGCGGCGATATTCTTGGCGTGAAAAACAGCTAAAGGACTTGATAACGGATATAGAACAACTAGAAGAGAAAAACAAACATCTTCTAGGAACAATTGTCTGTTTGGTGGGGCCCCACACAGGTAATATCAATGAACTAGAACTAGTGGATGGACAGCAACGGCTTACTACACTATCTATTTTGCTCCGCTGTATCGCCCAAGCACTTAAGAACAAAGATCAGGAAAACACTATCCGAAGAATTGAGGATTATTTAAATCCAGAAATCAAGAAGGAAAGATTTCCAAAAATCAGATTAGATTCGATAGACCAAATGGACTTTGTTCGTCTTCTAGAGGAACAACCTACTGACCCGCCGGATAATGAGCATCTGGCGGCTGCATTTACGTTCTTTCAGGAATGGGTAGTAGCGCAAGAAACAGGGATGCTTGTGGGATTTCTTGAGAAGCTCGAGAACAATTGCATTGTTATTCGCCTGGAAATCAACGCGGCAAAGGATGCATTTAAACTGTTCGAAATCATCAACAATAGGGGCCTAAGACTAAGCCCGACAGATATTATCAAGAATTTTGTTCTTGGGAATGCCGCGCGTTTTAACGCTAAACAGTTAGAAACTGCAAGAAAAAACTGGAGTGATTTGGTTAAACATCTTGATGGTTCCAATTTTGATCACTTTTTCCGGCAATTTCTATGCTCCAAGTTGAAGCGAAGAATTCGATCATCGCAGATGGTAGTGGATTTCAAGACTTTCTTCATGTTGGGTGTAAGGGAAGCAAAGAACCTGCCGGAGTATACCCGCTATACAGAAGGGAGTCCGGCTACTAAGGATACCATCGAAGATGAGGAAGAGTTTGTTGAAGGTGAAGATAACGATTGGGATGGGGAGGATGAAAACTCAGAAGAGCCTGCAAAGACAGAAAATTCGGTGACCAAAAGACCTGGGATTAAAGCCTGTGCGTTTACGAGCTTCTTAAAGGACTTGGTCAAGTGCGCAAAAACATATGGTGAAATTGTGCACGCCAAAACCGGCAACGCAAAATTTGATTCTCACCTGTTTAATTTACGAATGATCGACTCCCGGCCCAGTTACGGATTCCTGATGGCGCTACGCGTTGGTAATTGCGAAGAAAAAGATTTCATCTCTATCCTGGGTATGACTGAAGCATTTGTACTTCGGCGTCACATATGTAAGGCACGGTCCAGCGAAATAGAAACGGTTTTTGCCCGGCTTTGTGGTATAGATCCAAGTGATCCAATACCGGAAGTAACGAATGTATTCAAAGAGTACAGTCCTTCCAACGATAAATTCAGGAGTGATTTTTCATCTTTTGCATTTACGGCGAATCTCATTGATCGCGCGCGCTATTGTCTGGAACAATTCGAACTTAAGAAACATCGCAATACAGGTGAATTGAAGGTGAGTGGGGCTGGTGAGGTTCACGTTGAGCACATTATCCCGAAGAAGATAAAGACCCAAAAGGCCAAAAGAGAGTTAGGGGATTGGCCTGCATATTTGGGTTCTGGCTCCGAAGACGACCACGTCAAGTATGTGCATCGTATAGGAAATCTCACTCTTTTTGCTGGGAATCTGAATATTCAAGCTTCGAATAATCCCTATGAAAGCAAGAAAGAGCAATATAAGAAGTCGGCAATTAGACTCACCAAGATACTTCCCGATAAATATGCGAACTTTCGATTTAAACAGGTTCAAGAAAGATCTGATGAATTGGCCAAATTGGCAGTGAAGATTTGGCCTATTCCTAAAAGGCAGAGATCAACGAAGAGGCGTGGGCTGCGCTGAAGAGCGATACGTCGAGACTGTTTTAGAAATTAAAGCACAGAAGGATTGCGATAAAGGTTATCACTCATCTTGTAGATGAAGTTAAAAGTCTTCCAATGTGTGAATCGGTATTCATATCAGGTTTATCTGATTATACTCGGAAACAGGTATAATTGGATATAAAATGCTGTATTGATGGACCCAACCAAAAATCCCTTTTCGCCGGGTGTTGCTTTGCCCCTCCGGAAATTGTAAGGCGTGATCTGGTTCTCGAATAAGCACGGTGAAAATATTTATAGATGAAATCTAATACTTCAATTAAAAGGAGCTCGGCGCGTTGATCGTGGCGATGCACAGGGTTCAGCAACGACAACTCCCATTGGCTTTTGTGAGGGCCGGTCTTCCGATCCTTCCCAGATTGACAGGGGAATCAAAATCATACGAGGAACGATTACCGAGTTTCCTTGCAATGGAAGGCAGCGCGAAGGCGCTTCATGGTCCCGCCAGCGAAGCAGGAGTCGTTTTTGAGCCGAAAGCATTGGAAGCGTCATGAGAATCTGGCTCAGGGTGCTGATATTCCTGGCCGTTATTGCGACATGGTATGGCGTGTCGTTTCTCCTTCCCCTCGAATCATGGCTCTTGAAGTTGTTGGCCCGGGTGGGGGAACTGGGGCCGTGGGGGCCTTTTGTTTTCATCCTTCTTTACCTCCCTTCCTGCGTGCTCATGTTTCCGGATCTGCTTCCAAACGCTGCTGCGGGAGCCGTCTGGGGGGTGGGTATTGGGACTGTTGCTGTGTCCTTGGGGCGGGTATTGGGCAGTACCGCCACCTTTTTGTTGACACGCGGAGTCGCCGGCGGCTGGGCGGAACGAAAGATGAGGTCTGATCCTCGCTTCGAAGCCATTGCCGGGGCGATAGGGCGGGAGGGTTTCCGCCTGGTGGTCCTGCTGCGGCTCTGCCCGATGTTTCCCGTCATTATGCTTAATTATTCTCTCGGCTTGACACCGGTCACCCTGAAAGCCTATGTCCTGGGCACATTGATAGGCATGATTCCCAGGACGATCTTTGTCGCGTACATCGGTTCCGGAACCCGCACCATCTTTAATTCGGCGGGCGGCGGAGAAACCATTTCGATACACCCCGTATTCTATTGGGGAGGATTGATGTTCAGCCTGCTCGTCGTGGCCATTCTCGCGTGGAGGGCGCGACGGCTTATTAATGAAGCGACACAATAAGGAAAAGGAAGATGAAAAGAAACGGTCTAGCCTGGGTGATAGTAGCGGGAACGGCATGCCTGCTCTATAGTGCTGTGTCCTTCGCGGATGAAGAACGGTTGGTCGGCGCTGAAGAACGCCAAGCGCTTATTGACGGCTTCCATCGAACTGGCTTGAGTACGACCCCCGGCGATGCGATGCTGCTGCGTATTCTCGCGGAAAGCCGGAACGCGCAGCGGGGCGTGGAGGTGGGTTCAGAATCCGGCTACGGCGCTATCAACATGGGTATCGCCTTCGAAAGGACAGACGGCCATCTGTATACTTTAGAGATTGACCCGGAACTGGTGAAGGCCTGCCGGGAGAATATCGCGAAGGCGGGCCTTGAAAAGACCGTCACCTGCATCGAGGGCGATGCGCTGAAGATACTGGGGGAATTGGAAGGCGAATTTGATTTTGTTTTTCTGGACGCCGTCAAGAAAGACTATTTCAAATATTTTAAACTACTGGAACCCAAACTCAAGACCGGTGCAGTGGTTGTCGCGGACAACGTGATCCAATCGGCCGAAGCCATGAAGGACTACCTGGACTATGTCCGAAGCAATCCGGACTATGAAACCGTCATTGTCCGCGCTTCTGATGAAAAAGCCGACGGCATGTCCATAACCTATAAAGTCAAGTAATGACGCCTGTCAATTCCACCAAGTTTTCTTGTCAGGCGCTCCCCGTATAACTACGCCACGTTTCGGGCGGACACGTTTTCTTTGATTCTGACAATAAACGTGCATTAATAAAACAAAACCGCCCATGTGCCTGACCTGAATTGCCCCCCCAGAACAACAGGTTGAGCGCATTATTTTAGAACGGCGAGATGCACTAGATCTCGAGAGATTGCATCACCTTATGTCTTTTCATGCGCTCGCGGTGATATTTATTCAACCTATTTTTCATGCGCTCGAACGATGAATTTTTTTGTATCAATGGGTGTTCCTTGTTTGTATAAGTTGAATATGGACTGTGGGAACATTCGCCAGCCTGTGATTGCGGTCCCTTGTCTGCCTATAGCCTTTGTATCCTGGAGATGAATAGGCGGATGAAAGAATGTTTTTCTGAGGAAGAACAATGAAAGGAGTTCACGATGAACACTACGTTTCGGTATTCGGTGATGGTTGTGCTTTGTTTCGGGGCGCTGCTTGGCGCGGCCGGCTGCAAGCCGACTGTGACCGTCATGCCGTCGCTGGTTACCATCGAAGTGGGGGAGGCCATAGCGCTGGAAGCGGTCTCCACCTCCGACAAGGACACCTCTTTCACCTGGACCTCAAAAGCGCCCACCATAGCATCTGTGGATTCGTCCGGCGTGGTAAGCGGTGTGGATGAGGGTCAGACAACCGTTGTGGTCCGCGGCGATTCGAGCGGCATCGAGGCTTTGGCGTCGGTCACCGTCGAAGCGGCGCCGGCAGCCCTGTCACCGTTGAGCCTGGTGGTGGATACGGACATCGTGCCGGCCCATGAATCCCTCCCGCCCTTGGATTCCGGCGGGCCTGAGCGCAAACTGGCGGCCATTGTCGACGAGCGCGGCAACCAGGCGGAATTTGTCGAGGACGAGTTGATTCTGGTGACGGATGATGCCGCCGCCCTGGCGGCGTTTATCGGACGATGGGCCGGCGAACTCCTGTGGACCGTTGATCCCGGCGACACTGATCTGGACATGCCTGAAATGCATCTCGTTAAGATCAATACGTCGCTGGGCGATCCCGCGCAGCTTGAGGCGGACATTCTTGCCCTCGATCCGGACGCCCGGGGTGCCAACCGCGTGTCTAGCGAAGCCGGGCTGCGCCTGATTTCGGCGAGCGCCGAAGAAGCCGTGGCTGGAATGACGGTCGGCATGAATTGGGTAGCCCGCGGTGATTCTCTGGAAAGCCGGTACACCACCGAGGCGGCGAACGGTCCCGATGGCTTCAATTCGAACGGGGCCGGGTATACTTCCAACGCCTTCGCCTGGAATCACCTGGATGTGCGCGGCGTCCAGAATATCGGCGTGACCGAGGCTTGGTACCTCCTGGCCAAAGCGGGCAAACTGTCCAACAAGGTCAAGGTGGCCGTCCTGGACATGGGCTTCTCTGTGGCAGGCAATCAGGACGTGCCCGCCGGCTGGACGGCTATCTCCAACGTCCCGTTTAAAGACCCCATCGGTACCGCCAACCTGCTGGGGTGCAGCGGCGGCTCCTCGTGCCCCTGGCACGGGACTAATGTCGTGGGTGCGGCCATGGGCGTTCCGGATAACAACTTCGGCGCCGCGGGCCCGGCGGGTCCTGTGGCCGACCCCATCATGGTTTTCACCCTGTATGATTTCTTTACCAGCATCAGCGCGCTGGTCGAGGCGCGCATTTTAGGCGCGCGGGTTGTCAACATGAGTTACGGCACGGGCGTGCCCACGATACTGGCGTTCAGCGTGTTGCCTTTCGAGATTGCTACCGCGGCGGCAGCCCATTCCATGGTAATCACCGCCTCCGCGGGCAACAGCAACAAAAACGTGGATGCGGAGGATTGCTTTATCGTCTGCTGGGAGGAAACCTGGTGGACGCCCTGTGAAAACGCGGGCGTGATGTGCGTGGGTGGCCTCAGGAAAAACGCGACCAGCCGCGACAGCGGTTCCAATTACGGCGGCGAGCATGTGGACATCTTCGCCCCATACAGCGTCATTGTGGGGCCTGATCCGTCCTCTTCCGGGACGGATGCGCAGCAGAAAAACGGCACCAGTTTCTCCGCGCCCTATACTGCGGGCGTCGCCGCGCTGGTCATGGCCGCCAAGCCGTCCCTTTCCGCGAACGCCGTGCGCAACATTCTCATAACCACGGCGCACAGCAGTCCGGATAACCGGGTAAGACGGTACGTGGACGCCTACGCAGCTGTTTCCAAGGCGCTGGGCGCCATCATCATCATCGAAACCCCGGAAAGCGGCAGCGAGGTGTACGGGGGCCTGCCGGTGACCTTCACCTCCTTTGTTCACGACGACGGGCGCGGTACCCCAACCATCGAATGGACCAGTACGCTGAACGGCGTCCTGGGAACGGGGCCGTCAATCACCGCCACCACCCTGAGCTACGGGAACCATACCATACGGGCCCGTGCGACTTTTCCGGACAGCTCGACGGTTCAGGATACCATCATCCTCAGGGTCGTCAACCGGCCGCCGGTCATCGGTATTACTTCACCGGCTAACGGCGCCTCCTATTTCCAGGGACAGCAGGTGTTTCTGGCCGCGACCAGCATGGACCCCAACGAGCCCGGCGGCCGTCTTACAGACGCGCAGATGTCGTGGTACGTGGATAATGTCCTTGTCGGTACCGGCCATACGCGCACCATCCCTGCGGGTACCCTTAGCTTGGGCGCCCATGTCATACGCGTCACGGGTACCGATGGGACCAACTCGGTCAGCAAGACGGTCAACATTACGGTGAATGAAAATCCCCCGGATCTGCCGCCGGACGTGGTCACCATCATCAGTCCAGCGGTGGGCGACGTCACGGGACCCTTCGAATACGACACCGGGCACTACTTTAACATGGTGTGTCAAGGCAGCGCTCACGATCCCGAAGACGGCGATCTGACCGGAGACGCATTGGTCTGGACGCGGTCCATAAACGAGGGCCCTCCGGAAACACTTGGCACAGGCGCGAACCTCACAATAAAAACCTATTTCGGCGAGGGCACGACCCATTATGATGTCACCCTGACCGCAACGGACAGCGCTGGCAACGCCTCTTCGGTCACTCACCGGGCCACCCTGGTGATTATTTTCTAGTGCTGCTCTGAAAAGTTGTATGTTGTTCATGCTTCAGTGCGCCGGGCTTTGAAAGAAGTAGGAAGCGTAATATGTCGCGCCCGACATGATGAAGTGTGGACAACATACTTTTTATTGCGTCCCGGGGAGTAGGGTTCCACGGCTGCGGAGCCTGTGGGCTATGGGACTTATAGGACCTATAGGACCTATAAACACCTTCTTACTGACGCCGGTCCCCTCGCTTTTGCTACCACAAAAAGCCTGTTGCATCGCGTCCTCCGGTTGGGTATAATGTGAACGGTCGTTCATATTGGAGATGGTCATGGGTAAACCGAAAGTGAAAACAGAGGTCAGGCAGGAGCAGATCGCCGAGGCGGCACTGAAGGTCATCGGCATGCACGGGTTCAAGGGCCTGAGCATGGAGCGCATCGCCCGCGAGCTGGATCTGGCTGCCTCCGCACTCTACCGGCACTATGCCGGGAAAGAGGAGGTGATTGACGCCGTGGTCGGCGCAATAGGCCTGCGGCTGGAGGCCATGGTCAACGGCGTGCGTTGCGAGAGGCTGTCCGCACTTGAATCGCTGCGGGATCTGCTCCGGCGCCACATCCAGCTCGCCCAGGAATTTATTGCCATTCCGCGCCTGCTCTTCTCCGACCAGGTCTGGATAGGCAATCCCGGGCGCAAGGCGCGGCTACACGCGATACTTTCCGAATACCTTGGTGAAGTGGCCGATCTGGTAGGGGCCGCGCAGCGGGAGGGATCCCTGCGCCACGGGTTGGACCCGCACACGGTGTCTGTAATGTTCCTGGGATTATTTCAACCTGCCGTGATGATGCTGTTCCTGAGCGACGGAGGCTTTGATGTTACTCGCCACGTAGATCAGGCCTGGTCGGCATTTCTGGAGGGCGTCGCGCCCCGCAGGAAATAAATTTATGTGAAGAACAGTTCACATATAGGAGTCATAATCATGAAAAAACTCATTCCCATCGCCTTATTGGCCGCGGCTGCCGGTGGATTTCTTTATTACCGCTCCGATTTATGGCGCGGCAAGGATTCCGGCGATATGGTATTGTCGGGCAATATCGAGGTCACCGACGCGCAGCTGGGCTTTAAAATACCCGGCCGCCTGCTCGAGCGCGTTGCGGAAGAGGGCGACACGGTCGCGGCGGGCCAGGCGCTGGCACGGCTCGATGCCGCCGACCAGGTGAACCAGGTGGCCCAGGCCGAAGCGAACGAGCGCTTCGCGCGCGCCTTCCTGGCGGAGCTCGAAGCAGGCACCCGTTCCCAGGACCTCAAGGCAGCCCACGCCGCCATGGAGCAGGCCCAGTTCCGCCTGGACGAATTGGAGGCGGGTTCCCGGACGCAGGAAGTGACGGCAGCGGCGGCGGAAGTGGAGATGTTGCGGGCCGAATCGGAGCGTGCCGCTACGGACGCGGGCCGCTTTACGCGCCTGCTCGATCAGAAGGCAGTGACGCCGCAGCAGCACGAGGTCGTTACCACGCAGGCGCGCATGGCGGCGGAACGGCTCGCGAGCGCGGAAGAGCGGCTGAAACTGGTACAGGAAGGACCGCGGGCGGAACAGATCGACCAGGCCCGCGCCGCGCTGCGCCAGGTGGAGGAACGCTACGCGCTGGCCAAGGAAGGGCCGCGCGCGGAGCAGTTGGACCAGGCCCGCGCGAAGCTGGCGGCGGCAGGCGCGGCGGTCAGCCACGCGAAGCAGCAGCTGGACTATACGGAATTGAAGGCGCCGTTCAATGGTATCATCCTGAGCAAGTCGGCGGAACCGGGCGAATACCTGTCGCCCGGCGCGCCGGTGGTTACCCTGGGCGACCTCGGCAATCCCTGGCTGCGCGCCTATGTGAGCGAAACGGACCTGGGCAACGTGCGCTTGGGCCAGGTTGCGGAGGTGACCTGTGACAGCTGGCCCGGACGGGTGTTCAAGGGTACGGTGACGTACATTTCCGGCGAGGCCGAATTCACGCCCAAGCAGGTGCAGACCCCGGAAGAGCGCGTGAAGCTGGTGTACCGCATCAAGATTGCCCTTGAAAATGAAGATTTAGCCCTGAAACCAGGCATGCCGGCGGACGCGCGCCTCGATTTCGGGCAATGATCATGCAACCGCCTGCCATAGAGGCGCACGGATTGCGCAAACGCTTCGGCACGCTCACAGCGGTGGACGGCCTGTCCTTTGAGGTGCGCCCGGGCGAGGTGTTCGGACTGGTCGGCCCCGACGGCGCGGGCAAGACGACCACCCTGCGCATGCTGGCGGGCATCATGGACCTCGACGAGGGCGCGGCCACGGTGGCTGGCTTCGACACGCAAACCCAGGCCGACAGCGTCAAGCGGCACATGGCCTACATGAGCCAGCGCTTTGGCCTCTATCCCGACCTGACGGTGGCGGAAAACATTGATTTTTACGCGGATATGTACAGTGTTCCGAAGCGGGGGCGGCCCGAGCGGGTAAATGACTTGTTGGATTTCAGCTACATGCGCCCTTTCAGGGACCGGCTTGCGGGCGACCTTAGCGGCGGTATGAAACAGAAACTGCAGTTGGTCTGCGCGCTGATCCACACGCCGAAAGTATTGCTCCTCGACGAGCCCACCAACGGCGTAGACCCGGTGAGCCGCCGGGATTTCTGGCGTATTTTGTACCAGCTGTTGAAACAGGATGTGGCCATACTCGTAAGCACCGCCTATCTCGATGAGGCGGAACGCTGCGGCCGGCTGGCGCTGCTTGACCGGGGCGGCCTGCTGGCCCAGGGTAGCCCCCGTGAAATCAAGGGCCTGATGCATCGTGGTCTGACGGCATTCCGCAGCACGCGTGCGAGGGAGCTCGCCCGGATGCTGCGCGCACATTTGTCCGGTGCCAGCGTGGACGTGTTCGGCGCGCAGGTGCATGTGGTGGCCGACGACATTGCGGGGGCGCGCCGGGACGCGCTCGCGGCCATCGCGTCCTCCGGCCTGGACGCGGAAGACCTCGGAGAGCAGACTCCATCCCTGGAGGATGTCTTCGTGGCCGTGCTGGGCGCGGACGGAGCGTCCGAGGCCCATCCCGGGCAGGTTTCCGAAGCTGCTTCCCATACCCCGCCTTCCGTGACGGACGGACCTGCCGTGCGCGTCGAAGGGCTTACCCGGCGTTTCGGCAAGTTTACCGCGGTGGACCGGGTGAGTTTTGAAACGGCGCGCGGCGAAATCTTCGGGTTTCTAGGCCCGAACGGCGCCGGGAAAAGCACCACCATCCGCATGCTCTGCGGGCTGCTTGCGCCGACGGAAGGCTCGGGAACGGTGGCGGGTTTCGATGTGCGAACCCAGCCCGAAGCCATCAAGAAGAACATCGGCTACATGAGCCAGCGCTTTTCCCTGTACGAGGATCTGACGGTCGAGGAGAACATTAATTTTTACGGGGGGATCTACGGGCTATCCGGGCGGCGCCTTGCCGCGCGCAAGGACTGGGCTTTTGACATGACGGGCCTGCGCGAACGGCGTCAGAGCCCGGCGCGTGTGCTCAGCGGAGGCTGGAAACAGCGCCTTGCCATGGCCTGCGCCGTACTGCACGAACCGCCCGTGCTTTTCCTCGACGAGCCGACCAGCGGGGTGGACCCCTTGAACCGGCGGCGTTTCTGGGACCTCATTTACGACATGGCTGGGAACGGCGTGACGGTATTTGTCACCACCCACTACATGGAGGAGGCCGAATACTGCGACCGGCTCGCCATGATTTACCGGGGCCGGATGATCGCCCTGGGCACGCCCCTCGAACTGAAGACCGGCGTGATGCGCGAGCGCATTCTTGACGTCGCCTGTGACGCGCCCCAGGACCTGATCGAAACGCTGGCCGCGCTGCCCGGGGTGCGCGAGGCGGCCCTGTTCGGCGCGGGCATCCACCTCGTGGTCGCGGATCCCGAAACCGTCGCCGGCGCGGTGAACCGGGCTTTCGAGGAGTACGGGTCCGCCCCGGCTCATGTCCGCGAAATCACGCCCTCCATGGAGGATGTGTTTGTGTCGTTGATCGAACAGGTGGACCGGGAGGAGGCTGCTTCGGCCGCCAACGCGGGGGGGAGGCAACCATGAATTTCAGGCGGTTACGCGCCGTAGCGCGCAAGGAATTTATCCATGTGTTCCGGGACTGGCGCAGCCTGGTGCTGGCGGTGGCAATCCCGGCCCTGCTCATTCTCATCTTCGGGTATGCCCTCGATATGGACCTGGACAACGTGCCCACAGTCGTCTGGGACCAGTCGCGTACGCCCGAAAGCCGGGAGTTGATCGCCCTCTTCAGCGGTTCGCCCTACTTCTCCATCTCCGGGTATTCTGACAGCTACGGGGAAATGCAACGCCGTCTGGAGAACGGCAAGGCCCTGCTCGGCCTGGTCGTGCCCGCTGACTTCGTACAGCGTCTGCGCCAGGGCCGCGCACAGGCCCAGGTGATCGCCGATGGCAGCGATGCGAACACGGCCCGGCTTGCCCTGGGTTACGCATCCGCCTTGGGCGCCCTTTATAACGGACGTGTCGCGGCGTCGCTCGCCCGGATTTCCGGCCGCGGCGCGGCAGCCGCGCCGATTGTCCTGGAGTTACGCGCCTGGTACAATCCGGACCTGCGCAGCGTCAATACCACCGTGCCCGGCATTATCGTCATCGTGATGATCGTCATAGCCGCCATGCTGACCAGTGTCACCGTAGCCCGGGAATGGGAACTGGGCACCATGGAACAGCTCATCGGCACGCCCATCCGCGTGCCCGAACTGGTCCTGGGCAAGGTGCTTCCCTATTACGTCATCGGTATGGCCGACGTGGCCATCGCGGTCGTGCTCGGCCAGTGGCTGTTCCAGGTGCCACTGCGTGGCCACCCCGCCCTGGTATTTTTCACCGCCGCGATCTTTCTGACGGGCGCCCTCTTTTTCGGGCTCATGCTGAGCATCCGCCTCAAGGCGCAGGTCCTCGCCAACCAGGCCGCCATCATGGCCAGTTATTTGCCAACGCTGCTGCTCAGCGGTTTCGCCTTCGCCATTGAGAATATGCCCGTGCCCGTGCAACTGCTGACCTACCTGATTCCCGGGCGCTATTTCATTGAAATCCTGCGCGATATCTACCTTAAGGGGGTCGGCCTGGAAATCATCTGGTTCAACACGCTGCTCCTTGCGATATACGCCGCGCTGATGGTCGTGCTCGCCCACAAGAGCATGAAACTGAAATTGGAATAACCCATGTTCCGCCGAATCCGCGAAATGTTAATCAAGGAGTTTCTGCAGATGCTGCGCGACCCGCGCATGCGCGCCATGATCCTCCTCATGCCCGTGCTGCAGATGCTCATTTTCGCCTTCGCGCTCACCACCGACGTGACCCATATCCGCGCGGCGGTCCTCGACCTCGACCAGACCCCCTCGTCGCGCGCGCTTATTGCCGCCTTCACCGGCAGCGGCTATTTCGACATCATCGAGCCGCTCGAACGGCAGTCGGACATGGCACGGGTCCTCGACGCCGGGCAGGTCCGCTGTGTGTTCCATTTCCCGGCCGGCTTCGAGCGCGACCTGCGTGGCGGGCGCACTGCCCGGGTACAGCTGCTCGCCGACGCCACGGACAGCAACAGCACCGCCATCGTGTTCAACTACGCCAGCCAGGTGCTCACGGGTCACCTGGGGAACTCGGCCGCGTCCTTTCCCGGTGCCATCGACATTGAAACGCGCGCCTGGTTCAACCCGAACCTGGAAAGCAAGTTCTATTTTGTGCCCGGGCTCATCGCCGTCATGCTGCTTGTGGTCAGCATCCTGCTGGCCAGTATCGCCATCGTGCGTGAAAAGGAAATCGGCACCATCGAACAACTGCTGGTCACGCCCATCGGCAAGACCGAGTTTATCCTCGGCAAGACCATTCCCTATATGGTGCTCGGGTACCTTATCATGACTATGATGCTTGTGTTGACCCGCGTGATGTTCGGCATTTCCGTGCAGGGCAGCCTCCTGCTGCTCTATGTCATGGCCGGTGTGTACATCGCTGGTAATCTTGGCCTCGCCCTCGTCATCAGCACTACCGCCAAAACACAGCAGCAGGCCCTGCTCACCGCCTTTTTCTTCATGATGCCCTGCGTGCTGCTCAGCGGCTTCATCTTTCCCGTTCGCAACATGCCCGTCCTGTTTCAATACCTCACCTTCCTCGACCCTCTACGCTGGTTTCTGGAAATCGTTCAAGGCATAGTCACAAAGGGAGTCGGTCCGCGCGCGTTGTGGCGGCCCATCCTCGGGCAATGCGGTCTTGCCCTGCTGTTTCTTGCCCTGGCCGTGCGCTTAATGCGGAAGACCTCGGATTAGGTTTTGGGGGTAGGCAGGGTTGAGCAATACCCTGTGGTGTTCACTTGGGTTGTTTGCGCCATTATCATTTAGGGCGGCTCCATTATGTCCATGATGTCCATTACGTCCATTGGTTCAAACAATCCGCCTTTATTCCGGCACTGCGGTTCGCAGCCCGAAGATGCCGCCTGCCATATTGCCCGGATGGGCTTGGAAGGTGACGCGCACCGTTTCCTTGTCGTGGGTCAGTTCAGAAGGAACGGGATAGGCCACATCCCAGAAGTTGCCCGGTGAAGGGTTGTCCAGTTGCTGGGTGGCAATGACCGTACCGTCCACAAGGATGTCGAACGTGCGCGGGCCGGCATCACTGCCCCAATAAGTGACGACCAGCTCCACGGGCTTGTCCGGCGATACCTGCATGGTGAACGCGAACCATCCGCCGTCGGCGGCGTCGCGCCACGTGCGGTCCAGGTGCGATCCGTGGCGGCTGTTTACACCTTCAAAGGCGTGGTCCCGTTCGGGTTGCATCTCACCAGGCTGCACAAAATCCAGGGTGCGCGCTTCCAGCCGGCGCAGCCGCTCCTGTTCCGCGCGGTAGGCCGCCTGTCGTTCTTCCCACTGTTCCCGGGTAAACAGGTCCCAGTAGACGATGTGGCGCTGATGGTGCATGCGGTAGAAAGGAATCAGGGTCAGGTCTTCGGGATGGCCGATGCCGGAAGTCTTGAACGTAAGCGATTCGCCGGGAACGGGTTCCAGGCAGTGTTCCAAAGGTTTTTCGTTGGCGATGAGTACCGGCATGTTGGCCGGGGGGCATTCGTTCTTGCCCAGCGCGCCCGACAGCAGCACGGGGCCGTAGAAAAAGGCAAGCCGGGCGGCATTATCGGGCATGGCTTCCGTCCGCAGGGACATGGGATATTTCACGGACAGCACATCACCATCTTTCCATTCCCGCACTAGGGGAATGAAACTACCCGGTGTGGCTTTTAACGTTTCCGCGACACCGTTTATGCTAAGGGACGCGCCGTCTTTTGCCCACGCCGGATATCGCAAATAGACGGTTAAACGAACCGGCTGCGTGCAGGCGAATTTGAATCGCGAGGCATCTTCCTCCGGGTAGCGTGTTTCCTGCGTCAGGGTTAGCCCCTTTTCGGGACAGGAAAGTTCGGAAGCAATGAACAGGTTGATATACAGGGCGTCATCACTATGAAAATAAATGCTTGACCCGTACTGCGTATGGTTTTCCATGCCCGTGCCCACGCAACAGGAGAAGGTGTCGTCCAGGGTCTGGTAGGTCTTTTCCAAGCCGGATTTCAGGGGCACATAATAGGTCACCCGGGCGGTCGCCGGGTCTTGGGATCCCAGGATGTGGTTGAACAGGGCCCGTTCATAGAACTCCGCGTAGTCAGGCTTGGGTGCCTGCATGAACAGGCGGCGCGTCAATTTGAGCATGTTGTAGGTGTTGCAGCTTTCCGTGGTCTGGTCGCTGAGCCGCTCCGACAATTGATCCGGCGGACCGAAGTGCTCGTGGTCGCTGTTACCGCCCGTGACGTAACTGTGATGGCGCACCACGGTTTCCCAGAAGAACCTGGATGCTTCGCCCGCCCATGTGTCACCAGCGACTTCATATTGACGCGCCAGGCCGATGAACTTCGGGAACTGCGTGTTCGCGTGCAGGCCGTTCAAGGCATTATGGTGCTTTGCCGCTGGATCCAGCACCGCCTTGTGATAAAACCGCCGCGCTAACTCCAGGTACTTTTCATCGCCCGTGGCGGCAAACAAATCCGCGGCAACCTCGTTCATACCGCCGTGTTCGCAGCTGAGCATGGTCTGCAGTTGTTCCGGGGTGAGTGCGTCTGTCACCTGCAATTCCCAATCGCCCAGTTTTTTGTAGACGGCCAGTGCTTCCTCATTCCCGGCAAGACGCCACGCGTCGCGTAACCCTGCCATGACCTTGTGCATGGTGTACCACGGCACCCAAACGCCGTTCAGGTTGAAATTCTCCGCACGGATGTCGCCCCGGGCGATTTCGGAAAATACGCGGCGCCCGTCCGGGATGGCGCCCACATAGCCGTCACCGCCCGCCTCCTGGCACAGGGCCAGTTCATGGACGATGTAGTTTACCCGTTCCGTAAAGCGCGCGTCGCCCTGGGCGCTCATGGCGGCGCAGGCTGACAGGTGATGGCCCAGCGAATGGCCGGCGACGCCCTGTTGTTCCCAGCCGCCGTAGCGTGGGGCCTTGGGTTCCAGCCCCGCAGACTCTCGGAATCCCGCCAGCAACCGGTCCGCATCCAGCGACAGCAGCCACACCGTGTTCTGGTCCATAGCGACCTTGAACGGCCCGTCCAGCAAGCGGACCTGAGCCAGAGGGAATTCATGGACGAGTGTTGTAGGCGTGTGCGTGACAAGAAGGGCAAGGAGGTTGGCCGCGACAAGCAAGTTCATAGTTTTTTTCCTGACGTAGGGAATACGGATCACGGTTTAACTCGGATAGTATTCAAGCCTGGAAGTCGTTCATACAGGCCATATTTCTCCGGTAGATTTTAATAACCCGGTTCGAATCATTTCATCGTCGAGATATAAGCCGGCGTTCTGCAATGTTTTAAGTACGGCAACCGACGATGAGATTCGACCTTCGACCTTTGCAAGCAAAATAACCCCCAACGTGCCTATAAAACGAATGCCTAAAGCCTTACAGGCATTTCGCGCCGCCCGGTCATCCACCACAGCCCATGCCGTTTTTTGCCTGGCCAGGCTCAATACCGCGGACTCTCCTTGTCCAAGTCCCCATTCAAGCACATCGTATTCGAGTTTGCTGACCGCAGGCTTTGGTCCCCACCCCGACTCTAACGCCTGCCGGGCGGGATCCTGGGGAGGTCCTTGCCGTATTTCCTCGGCCACAGCATCCGGAATTATAAGTTCGCGGTTGGATTCAGCAAGAATAAAGAGAGAATTGGCCTTGGCAAGGGCAATGACAGGCGAGGCATTTAGTACCCACATATCACTCATGCACGACCTCGTCGCATAATTCGTTAACGGATGTCTGAAAAGGAGTTACCTGAAAGTGGCTGAGGGAATCCATGAATTCCGTTCGTGAAAGGCCTGCGATTTCAGCGGCTCGAGACTGGCTTAATTTGCCGGACTCATACCACTTGACAGCGGCTGCCAGGCGCAGCTCACGACTAAACTGGTCTGGCGCAAAATGAAGACTTGCAAGTACGCCTTCCGGCACTTGTATCTCTATCCGTGTCATAAAACGCCTCCTCGTGTCTGACCCCTAATAGGTTTTCACGTATTGTTACGGCACCATTATAGTAAATTTGCCTCCCCTTTTCCCTTTCAGATCTGGTATCAAATGGTGAGCGCTTCTGAAACGCAACTGTTTTTAAGTGCATTACAGTCCAATCCATTTTAGTGAGTACCAGGGTAACCTAAGCGCTTAGGCCTATTTCTTCAACAAAAATTTGTGGGTTCGAAAATGCCGGGAACGGGGTAGATGCCATTTTTCCGGGCGAAGTCCCAGGTAAAAATTAATTCTTATTCAGTTTCCGTATGTCGACGGGCCTGCCACCAGTCGATAAGCCAAATGAGTTCATGGCGGAACAAAAAGGTTATCCAATAACCCAACATTCCCGCAGGCCAGTTTAGTATGGGCATAGCCTCCCCTAGACGGCAATAGAATACGATACTTGGAATCATTCCGAAAATGAACGTACCTCCCGCCAAACAACCAACAACCTTGGGAATGTCCATATGTCGAATAAAGGGATAGGTAATCGGCGCAAAGATACCTCCCGTAACACTTCCCAAAACTCCGGCGAGAATCAGTATCAAGCCCGCTCCAACGACATACTCCATGAAAAAAAAGCATTGAAACAATAACCATGGTCATTCCAATCAAGCCACCAACAGCCGGTCCAACAATAAACATAGCCATTACAAAACTTCTGCTCGGTCTTTGCTTCATTATGGTCTCCCTTGAGAAGTAGCGGAGTCCCCCCATTTTCTTAAGGCTTCGCTGAGCCGAATCAGCGCCCGTCCCGCATGAAAGGAAGTCTTGAATTCCCGGCCTTTGTCGGTGGTGAGGGGTTCGCCGGTATCCCAGCGGGTATCCTGGTACCAGTCGCCGCATTCGTGGTCGATCTGAAAGCGGTAGACCCAGTCGAAGGTTTTGACCAGGGCGTCAAAATACTTCCGGTTCCCGGTACGTGCAAAAGCGCCGCACAGGGCGTTCAATAATTCCGCCTGGGCCCACCATGACTTATGCAGGCGCGCTTCGCCCAATTCGCCCGCATCCAGAATGAAGCCGGTAATCGGCCCATTCGCCGCGAGGCCGCCCCGTTCCTGGTCAAAGCCGAAGGCCAGTGCGTGGTCAATCAAGCCCAGCGCGATCTGGTGATAAAAATCCTCTGTTTTTCCCAGTACATCCATGGCCTCCCAAATTAGCCAGGCAAGTTCCACGTTCAACCCATAGGAGGTGGTCATCCGTCCTGCCGCGTCACTCACAGGATACCAGCCCGCGTCAAAGGCGGTGATGGTGCATCCGGGGCTGGGGTGAATGCCTTTCCGGCAGATGAGGTCAAGCAGGGCGTCCAGCGCTTCCCTGTGTTTTTGCTCGCCTGATGCCCGCGCCAGGTAGGTCATCCCCTCAAGCACATTGGTATGCATGTCGATGGTCTTGATGCCGGTCCGGCCGCCCAGGCCCATCTGTTCGGCGTTTAACGCCGGCCAGTCTTTACCGTCAAAGTCTTCGATAAAACCCAGGTCGCGGTCAGCCGCGCTTGCCAGCAGCATGTCAAACACGCGGCATGCCCACTGGAGCGCTTCGGACTGTCCGGACGCCAGGTAATATTCTGAAAGCCCGGTCAAGGCATACGCGTGGAAATCCGTATTCTTGCGCGTGGAGCGGGGGTTTCCATCGCGGTTGACGGAAAAATACAAGCCGCCGTTTGTGTTGTCCCAAAAGGTATGGATGAGGTAGTCAAAGCCCCGGTCCGCCAACTCCAGGTAACCGCGGTCGCGCAGGCCGTGACGGTGTGCCGCCGACAGGCTGTGGATCATGCGCACCTGCATCATCAGTACTTTTTCCAAGTCGTCCAGTCGCTGGCCCCGCCGGTCCAGCCGGGTCAGGAAACCGCCGTATTCCTCATCCCAGGTATTGTTCGCCCAGAAGGGCATCAGGTTATCGGACAAGGCTGATGCGGATTGCGCACGTATTTGTACGACCCGGGCCGCTTCGTTACTGTTCAGTGGTGTCACGCGTGTTTACCCTGTGTTACTTAGTCTGTGCGATTGAAACCCGAAGGCATGATATACTACTGCCTAAGGTGAATACACGCCTTTTTCCCCAAGAATCCCGTGAAAGAAAGCCTTCTCATGACCAAACTCATCATTTCCGATATAGACGGATGCATCTCTCCTGAAGAGTCCCGCGCCTGGGAGATGGATCTTTTCGCGCGGTTGGCCGGATTGAGCCGGGCCGCTTCTGCGGGAGAAAGCGGCCTCGCACCCATGACCCTGTGCACCGGGCGGCCCCAGCCTTACGTGGAAGTCCTGATGAAGCTGCTGGACATCCGCTATCCGGCCATCTGCGAGGCGGGCGCGGTGTATTACACCCTAAATGACAACCGTTCTGTCTTTGTCCCCGAGGTTACCGCCGAAATGATCCGGGGGCTGCACCGGGTGCGCGAGTATATTTCCTCAGAACTGCTTCCGGAGTATCCCGGGCTGATCTATCAATTCGGCAAAGAAGCGCAGATGTCCCTGTTTTCCGAGCAGCCCGCGTGTTTCACAGAGATTACCCCCAGGATTCTTGCCTTCGCGGAGACGGTTCCCGGCCTGGAACTCCAGGTGACCCCCACCCACTTTTACCTGAACATCGACCTGAAGGGGGTTACCAAGGGCGCGGCCGTTCAAGGCCTGGCACATGGCCTCGGGTTGGAAAAAGAGGATATCGCCGGCATCGGCGACACGATGGGCGATATTTCCATTCGTGAGGCGGTGCATTTCTTCGCCTGTCCGGCCAACGCCGTGCCGGGTCTCAAGGCGGTGGCGGATTATGTGTCGCCCTGGCCGGATATACGGGGCGTCTTGGATATTCTGGAGCGCCCGGAAATGCGGCGCTGATATGATGTTCCAGCATTTGTTACGCGAATGCCTTAGGGGTATACTATTACCGACTGTGGATTCCCCCCAATCTGTTACGGGGAATGTTGTTTCCGGAAGGGATTTCTCATGAATAACCGGCATGTTGGAAGGCGGGCTTTTTTACAGGCGGCCGCCCTGGGCGCGGGAATGGCTGTCACCTCGAAAGCGGAGGACGCGCCCGTGGAATCGCAGGACAACCAGACAGCCGCAAGCATAAAATACTGGATGCACGGCTTTGAAAGCGAAGATCCAAATGCTTTGGCCGGGGCGCTTCGGGATGCGGGCTTTAATGTGGTTGTTGCCGGTGGCGCCGCGGTGATAGAAGCGGTAACTGGTGCGGGCATGGAAGCCTGGCTCTGTGGCGGCGGATTTCCCCTGGTGCGCGATGAGGACGCCCTGAAAGCGCGCGATGTCCACGGCGCACCGCAAGTATGGTTCGGTTCAGGCTCCCCCTGCTGCCCGGAAATACAGGAAGCGTCTTTGGTGTCTTACACGAAAATGGCGGCAACGGAGGGCATCACAGGCATTCTGGTGGACGGCGTCCGCTTCGCGTCACCCGCCAGCGGGTTGATGCCCTTCCTCACGGATTTTTCGGAGCAGGCTGAAAAACGGGCCGGCGAGCTCGGCTTTGATTTCTCGCTGATGAAACGGGACGTTACGGCGTTGCACGTTTTGCTGACTGGCCTGGCCGAAGAGCGTTCATCTTTCTTCGCCCGGCTCGCCTCGTCTTCCGGGATGCTGGAATGGCTTACGGGCCATCCCGGAATCCTGGAGTGGTTGCGGTTCCGGCGGACCCATACCACGTCCCATTTCAAGGCGTTATCGGCAATCATACACGGCGCCGGACTGAAAATGGGCGTTTATATTTTTACCCCGTGCATGGCGCCCCTCGTGGGCCAGTCTTATCATGACCTGCGTGAGTTCGTTGACGTCTTCGCGCCCATGATTTATCGTAACTACCCGGATCATCCCGGTCCCGCGTGCCTGAACTGGGAACTGGCCGAATTGCCCGGCGAGCTCGGCCTTGCGGGTGCCCCGGAAGAAGCGGCCGTCGTGAACGCGATCCTGGCCTGGGCGGGATTCGCGGGGCTCGATATCGCGCCTCGCGTGGAAACCGTCAAAAAAGAACTGCCCCCGGAAACAGTCGGCCTCGAAACGGGTCGTGCCCGAGCACTCCTGGGCAAGGACAAAGAACTGGCGCCCATCATTTACATTGATGACCCCATGATGAAAGACACCGCCCGCCTTGCAAGAGAGAACGGCGCGGACGGCATTAATTTCTTTGTGTTCAAGAAAGACTGGGCGGCCATGACGCGCCCGGCTTTTGTGTAAGGTATAAGGTGATAACCCGGACGATGAAGGAAAAGAAGACATGAAAAACCAAGGCAGCATTTGGGCTTCTCGTTTATTTCTCGCGACGGCGTGTTGTATGGCGCTTGCGGTTTCGGTTGCCTGCGCGGAATCCACAGTGACCCCCGTGCCCCGACCGGACGACTGGTGGACCCAGCGGAATGACGCCGTCAACGCCCGCATCAAGGAGGGCAACGTGGACCTGCTCATGATAGGCGATTCCATCACTCACGGGTGGGAAAGCGCCGGAAAAGCGGAATGGGACACGTACTACGCCAAACGCAACGCGGTGAACATGGGCTTTTCAGGCGACCGTACCCAGCATGTGTTATGGCGGCTTGAGAATGGACACCTGGCGGGTATCAGCCCGAAACTGGCGGTCATTATGATCGGCACCAACAATTTTGGCGACAATACGGCGGAAGAAATCGCCGAAGGCGTCAAAGCCATTGTGGCCAAACTGCGCGCAACGCTGCCCGACATGAAAATCCTACTGCTGGCCATTTTCCCACGCACGGATGTCGACAAGGACAACCAGGAAAAACTGCGCCAGGCTACCGCGCTCTTTGCCCCGGCAGCCGAAGATCCCATGGTCGAGTTCCTGGACATCAACCGGGCCTTTCTGAACCGTGAAGGCGTGTTGACAAAAGAAGTCATGCCCGATTTCCTCCATCCTAATGAACTCGGCTACGCCCTGTGGGCCCATGCGGTTGAACCGACCATCGCCCGCCTGATGGGGGAAGAAGGGTGGAGCGATTTGTTCAACGGCAAGGATCTGACCGGTTGGAGCCAGGTCGGCGGGGAAAAACTGACCTGGGGCGTGGATAATGGCATGCTCTTTACCGACGGTGGTGGCGGCGGTTGGCTGGGCACCACCCGTGAATTCGCGAATTTCGAACTCGAACTTGAATTCAAGGTGCCCGCGGGCGGCAACAGCGGCGTCTTTGTCCGTTCAACGCTTGAGGGTAACCCCGCTTACCAGGGCCTGGAGATACAGGTGCTTGACGATGACACGAAAGTATTCGGGGACTTGAAGCCCTGGCAGTTTACCGGCTCAGTGTATTCCCTTGTCGCGCCTTCGAGACGGGCGTCCAAGGCTGCCGGTGAATGGCAGACCATGTATATCCGGTATGAAGGAGTTAACATCCAGGTCAAACTGAACGGCGAGGAGATTGTGAACAGCGATATCAGCACCTTCAAGGACAGGGCGAAAGACCACCCCGGCGTTCTGCGCACTGCGGGATTTATCGGGCTGCAGGACCATGGTTCCCGGCTGGACTACCGGAACATCAAACTGCGCGAACTGCCCTGACCGGGCTTTGCGCTTTACTACGTAATGAAAGTCGCCGGAAGGATGCATACCCTTCCGGCGGTTTGAATTAAGTCTTTGCCCTTAGGCGCCTATTCCTTAAAGGGTGTGCCGAGGGACTGCTTGACAAAATCCCAGTTGACCACATCCCAAAAGCCTTCGATAAACTTCGGGCGCTGATTGCGATAGTCGATGTAGTAGGCGTGTTCCCAGACGTCCAGCGTCAGGATGGGCTCCTTGCCGTGACGCAGCGGCGTGTCAGCATTACTCAGCGCCATGATCTCCAGTTTACCCGCGCTGTCCATCGCAAGCCAGGCCCAGCCGGAACCGAACAACTTGGCCGCGGCCGTGGAAAACTGAGATTTGAAGTCGTCAAAGGAACCGAAGTCACGTTCAATATGCGTGACAAGGTCCGCTGAAGGCGCCCCGCCCCCCGAAGGGGACATGCAGTGCCAGAAGAAACTGTGATTCCATGCCTGGGCCGCATTATTGAACACAGGGCCTTCCGATTTCAGAACCACCTCTTTTAGAGGCATGTCCGATTCGGCCTTGCCGTCCACCAGGCCGTTCAGGTTGGTAAAATACGCGGCATGATGCTTTCCATAGTGGAAACTCATTTGCTCTTCGGACACAAAGGGGCTTAGCGCTTTCAGGTCATAGGGCAGTTCTGGTTGTTTGAAACTCATGGGGTATCCTCCCGTTTTTGGTTTAGTTACCAACGCATGCGTTGACACGTATAAACACTTACACTATTATAACAAACACCTTCTGCCCGGTGCTTATTCCTGATGCGCCGGGAAAAAGGGCGACGCGACCCAAGACGCGGTAAAGTGGGCAGTCCGCCGAATCTTTGTGGTACTATATCGGCACGGTTCCCGCGCCGGTTTGTGATGGCATCCTGATCCGAGACAGGTGTGTTCCGGGCGCCGTCAACGCGTATTTTCCCACTAAAAACGGAACGAAAATGAATATCCTATCCGTAAACAATGTAACGCTCACCCTTGATAACAAGAAGATACTGGACGACCTCTCCCTCGACTTCTGGCGCGGCCACATCCATGCGGTGATTGGTCCGAACGGCGCCGGCAAGTCGACCCTGGCCAGCGCCATCATGGGCCTCCACGGCTATACGAATTACGAGGGCGACATTCTTTATGACGGGCAATCCCTGAAGGGGGTGGCTGTGGATGAACGGGCGCGTCGGGGCATTACCCTCGCCTGGCAGGAACCGGCCCGCTTTGAGGGACTGTCTGTGCCGCGTTTCATTACAGCCGGCTCGCAACGCAAAGACACCGCTTATGTCAAGGAACTGCTTGGGGCGCTCGGGCTTGAACCGGAGCGATATATGCACCGCAGCGTGGACCGTACCCTGAGCGGCGGAGAGCGCAAGCGGATTGAACTGGCTTCCATCCTTGCTATGGAACCGCGCCTTATTCTCATGGATGAGCCGGATTCCGGCATCGATGTGGAGGCGCTCCAGTATATTTTCGAGGGGCTACGCCACCTGAAAGACAAGGGCGTTACGGTTGTTATGATCACCCACAGCATGGCTGTGCTCGAACAGGCCGATCATGCCTTTCTCATCTGCCAGGGGAAACTTTTGGACAAGGGCGGCGTGAAAAAAATCGGAAAATATTTCGCCAACAAATGCATTGCCTGCGACCACATCAACCAGCCTGCGCTGACGGAGATCAAGGCATGACCAAAAAAGACGTGGTGGCGGAATTGCTTCAATCCATCGGCATGGATCCCGCGCATCCCTTCGGGGACGATGTGGCGCGCATAGAAATTCATGAGAACCGCGTTGTGGGGCTCAAACTCGTGAAAGGACTTCACGTGGACGCCGACGAAACGGACACCGGCATCAATGCCGTGATATCCGTCGATGACGGCGCGCACCTTGAAAAACCGGTTCATATCTGTTTCGGTGTGCTGCCCGAAAACGGCCTGCAGCACATCGCCCTCGACATTCGAGTCAAACAGGATGCCCGCGCGTCCTTCCTGGCCCACTGCACGTTCCCGAACGCGATAAACGTGCAGCATACCATGGATGCGGTGATAGCGGTGGAACCCGGCGCCCGTTACGCTTACTTCGAACGCCATGTCCACGGGCCCGGCGGTGGGGTCAATGTAGTGCCCCGCGCAAAAGTGATCGTTCATGAAGGGGCGGAGTTCACCACGGAATTTGAATTAATCAAGGGGCGGGCCGGACGGATTGATTTCGAATACGATACCGTGTGCCACGCCCGAAGTGTGGTGGAGATGACCGCCCGCATCAACGGGCGCGGCGACGATACCATTGTGATTCATGAAAAAGCCCTGCTGTCGGGTGAGGACGCCCGGGCAGCCCTGATCTCCCATATCGCGCTCCGTGACGATGCCTCTGCCGAAATCTATAACGACCTTGTAGCCACCGGCGACCGTGCACGCGGCCATGTGGACTGCAAGGAAATTGTGCTCGGCCGCGCCGTGGCAAGGGCGGTGCCCACCGTGGAGGTGCGCAATCCAAGCGCCCATATCACCCACGAAGCCGCCATCGGCAGCGTGGATTCCAGGCAGCTCCAGACCCTGTTGAGCAGGGGGCTGACCGAGGACGAGGCCACCGACCTGATCATAGAGGGGCTGCTCAGCAAGAAAGCCCGCTGGGCGGGCGATTGATTGTCTGACGATTTAAGGCAGTTTTTGTCCTTGCCACAGGAACTATACCGGCATTCTCCGCCTGTAATGCGCGCACTGCGCTGGTGATGCGCGGACTGGTCGTTCGGGAAACAGTCCTGTGTTTCATGCCGCTGTATTCAGGGTGAGGTCCATCACATCAATTTCCACAGCGTTATAAAGCAAACGGGGCCGCTTCATTGCTGAAGCGGCCCCGCAATTAATTATGGAAGATTATTTGCGCATACCGGCCAAAGCCGTAAGTCCAAGAAGGCTTACGCCGATTAACAGCCAGTCGCCCAAACTCTTTTCTACCATTTCTTTTATGGTAAGGGCTTTTTCATTCTGCTGGCAGCAACCGCAGGCTTCTTCTTCGCCCTCGCCTTCGCCCTCAACGGGGGTTTCACCCTCGCCTTCGACAGGCTCTTCGCCTTCACCTTCGACAGGTTCTTCGCCCTCGCCTTCGGCGGTTACTTCACCTTCGCCCTCAACGGGGGCTTCACCTTCGCCTTCGACAGGTTCTTCGCCTTCGCCTTCGACAGGCTCTTCGCCTTCACCTTCGACAGGGGCTTCACCTTCACCTTCGACAGGTTCTTCACCTTCGCCTTCGACAGGTTCTTCACCTTCGCCTTCGACAGGGGCTTCACCTTCACCTTCGACAGGTTCTTCACCTTCGCCTTCGACAGGTTCTTCACCTTCGCCTTCGACAGGTTCTTCACCTTCGCCTTCGACAGGTTCTTCACCTTCGCCTTCGACAGGTTCTTCGCCTTCGCCTTCGACAGGTTCTTCGCCTTCGCCTTCGACAGGTTCTTCACCTTCGCCTTCGACGGGTTCTTCACCTTCGCCTTCGACGGGTTCTTCACCTTCGCCTTCGACGGGCTCTTCGCCTTCGCCTTCGACGGGTTCTTCACCTTCGCCTTCGACGGGCTCTTCGCCTTCGCCTTCAATGGGTTCTTCACCTTCACCCTCAACAGGGGCTTCGCCTTCGCCTTCAACAGGGGTTTCACCCTCGCCTTCAATTATTTGCTCTTCAAAGACCGCCGTAACGGATATGTCGCTATCCATAGTGAACGATAGTGTGGATTCCGTACCGGAAACATCCCCTTCCCATCTGGCAAAGTTCCAACCATCCGCAGGCTGGGCTGTAATCGTTACAGGCGTACCTGAAGTGTAAACCCCGCCTGTAGGGGGATCTGTAGTGCCATCGCCTGCCACTGAAATAGTCAGTGTATAGGTAATCTGTTCGAACACCGCGGTTACGGTTTTCGGACCGTCCACTTCTACTTCAGCGAAGTTGGGCACTTCCGGATTCGGAACAGAAAAGTCGCCTTCCCAGCGTACAAATTGCCATCCAGTTGCAGGAGTGGCCGTGATCATCACTACCGACCCGTAATCCCATGGAGAGGTACCTGCGGCAGGCAAGGTCGTTCCATTGCCTACAACATTAATGGTGACATCGTAGGATAAAATTTCAAAAACGGGCGTTACTGTTTTATCGCCATCCATATTAACCAAAGTGGAGGGGTCGGTACTGGTAACGTCGCCCTCCCAGCGAAGGAATTGCCATCCTGTCTCCGGTGTGGCAGTTATTTCCACAACGGCACCTTCATCATAGGGATAACTTCCCGCTGGCGGATTAGTGGAACCACCATCAGCGGCATTAATGGTCAGCGTATAGACGGGAATCTGTTCGAATACCGCTGTTACCGCCTTGTCGCCGTCCATCAAAATATTTAATTCACCTGCCCCTTCCGCATCACCTTGCCAACCGACGAAAAACCATCCATCGGCGGGTGTCGCAGTCACAGCGGCAAAGGCGCCGTTGTCATACGGATATACTCCCGGTACGGGATTCGTTGTCCCTTCCCCAGTGATGCTGATGGTTAACTCAGGTTTTCTGAAGTTGGCGGTGACGGTACGCGCCTGGTCCATGGTGACCTGCAGTTCTGGGTTGGCAGGATCGGCCGTGCCGATATCACCGGTCCATTCACCGAAAATATAGGTTGGCTCGGAGAAGTCCACAATCGCGTTGATATCCACCACGGTTCCCGTTGCAAGGGGATACGTGCCCATCACCGGAAAGGTAAAGCCCAGATCTGTATCATTTACGCCGATGATCAAATCATAACCTGTGGCGCCGAATACGGCCGTAACCGTTTTGTCGCTGTCCATGATGATCGTATTGGCGATAATGCCCGTAAGATCCCCCTGCCAGCCGCCCCAGAAATTGCCCGGGTCGGGGGTAAAATTCAAGCCAACGGAAGCCCCGTCCTGATAGGCCCATACGCCTGCCGGGGGAGAGGTAACGCCCGTTCCGTCCCCGGCGTACTGGATCGTCAATGTATAGTCGCCATCCACAAACACCGCCTCCACAGCCTCGTCTGCATTCATGACGATGCTGGTGTTCGGGTTGCTAGGATCCGCCACGTCACCAGTCCAATGGGAAAAAACACCACCGCCGCTGATCTGGTTGGCATTTAGAAACACTTCCGTACCGACCTCATAGCGGTACTCACCTGGCGCGGGATTGATTTCGCCTACACCGTTCAGAGTCAGGGTAAGTACTGGGGAACCACAGGGGAGAACCTGGCCATCCAAAACGGTATAACCGGCAGTTACTAACGCGGGGATATGCGTACATACAGCGGCATTATCAAGGGGGTTGCCGGCAAGGTCTATAATTGCGCCGGACGGAGCTCCGAGATCCAGCAACATGGAAATATCCGTAATGGCATTGAAGGGCAGCAGCAATTCCCCCAGGCTGGTCATCAGGGACCAGTCAACGAGGTCCAAGTCTGCACTGGTAATGCCTGTTTGGCCAAGTGAAAGCGCCGTCAGGCCTGTAAACCCGGCGATAACTTCAAACCCGTCCACAATGGTATTGCCGTCCATGGACAGTCCAAGACCAAAACCCAAATCCCCCAGCGACAAGGTGCTTAAACCTGAGATGTCAAATTCATTTCCCAAGCCCGACAGAGACAGTTCCACAATACTGCCGATCTGACCAATACTATTAATACCCGTGGTGGTCAGGTCGTTCGGAGTTCCTGTTCCCAGGTTTGAAATCAGTAACGCAACAGGTTCAGCGGTTCCGGCGGCAAGTTCCGCCACATCGGCGTCCTCAACGCCCATATCGAACAGGGCCAGGCCGGTTAAGGCGGGCAAATCCGCAACTGGTTCCAGACTGTCGATATCACCGTTTAACAACAGCAAAAACTCGAGATTTGTTGCCGCTTCCAGCCCCGTTAAGTCCGTTACGCCGGTGACCAGTTGGTTGGGAAAATCATCGAGCCCGCCCAATTGGACGAGGTTCAGCAGCAGGGTGCTGTCCACAGCGCCGCTGACCCCGTCATCGCCGATTTCCGCTTCAACGGCAGCCTCCAGGACCGTATCCGGCATGGGCACATCACCGGGAGCGGCAAATACCGCCATCGGCAGCAGGCAGATCGCAAGACCCAAAACACTTACCAGTATCTTTTTCATGGTGCATCCCTTTTTAAATTGTTGGCTTCAACCCAAAGAACGAAGATTTTCTAACCGCACTCATCCATTAACACAGTTAATATACAGTTTATTCAAATTTATGTCAAATACATTTTGCAGTGCAACTTATTGTGAATAAACATGTGTTTGAACCCATGTCATTCCTTGCCGTATACCATACCCTATTGTCTATGTCACTGGTACCAAGGGCGTTATCCACTACTTGGGGGGCACCCTGGTGAAAGCGCCAAAAACGTACGTCAAGCACGCCCAACTGTCAGTTTCGTTCGTCCCTCGCAGCACACAGCCGCAACCCGAACGCGGGATGACCTGCCGATTAAGACATTTCGAGGTGGCCAAAACATTTGCTTCTTAAGAAAGAGCCTTCGGTAAAGGCTCCCTAATGAATAGGGCATCGCGCATACCGCTACATAGGGTACAACTCACGCCGAAAAATGTTTCCTCCGAGGAAATTCATTATTGTGTCATGAAACAGTTTATTTACGGACAAGGGAGAATGCCGTCAATCCCAACAGACTCATGCCGATTAATAACCAATCACCGATGGTGCGGTCCATGAGTTTCCTGATGTTCATGTCTTTCCCAGAGGTGCCGCAGCAGCTGGAAGTCTCGTCTTCGCCTTCACCTTCTGCAGGTGCTTCTCCTTCGCCTTCGGCAATGACTTCACCTTCTCCTTCTGCAAGTGCTTCTCCTTCTCCTTCGGCAATGACTTCACCTTCTCCTTCTGCAAGTGCTTCTCCTTCTCCTTCGGCAACGATTTCACCCTCACCTTCTGAAGGCGCTTCGCCTTCACCTTCTGCAGGCGCTTCGCCTTCACCTTCTGCAGGCGCTTCGCCCTCGCCTTCTTCAACGATTTCGCCTTCAGCAGCGGCTTCACCCTCGCCTTCTTCAATGATTTCGCCTTCAGCAGCGGTTTCACCCTCGCCTTCTTCAACGATTTCGCCTTCAGCAGCGGCTTCACCCTCGCCTTCTTCAATGATTTCGCCTTCAGCAGCGGCTTCACCCTCGCCTTCGTCAACGATTTCACCTTCAGCAGCGGCTTCACCCTCGCCTTCTACAACGATTTCCCCTTCGGCCGGTATCTCGCCTTCAGATTCAAACTCGCCTTCCCCGGAGGGTTCACCTTCGTATGGGGCTTCGCCTTCACTCATCCCTTCGCCCTCGCCTTCGGACGACACTTCACCTTCGGCGACGATTTCGCCTTCCCCTTCAGGCACCGCTTCGCCTTCGCCTTCTGTTTCAGTTTCGCCTTCATTCTCCACGGGCGGTTCCTGTGCGGGATCAAGAGCGGCGGCCACGTACTCGGCCGGACCATAGCCGAGTACTGTTACAAAGTATTCATACTCCTGACGGTTGGTGGCGCCGCCGCCGTCCGCGTCGCCTTCCGGCCCCAGTTCGGGAATACCTGTCGCAATCCCGGCTATGCCGCCCTCGGGCGGGGCAATACCAATTTCCGCCAGCAGCAAAAGCAACTGGTCGAGCGCCATATTAGTTTGGGGATCAGCCATAGTGGCAAAGCCGGCCAGAATCGAGCTTAAAGCCCTTACCAGATAGGGCGCGACGGATTGTACAATCGGGCGAAGGTCTTTGTCATTTTTTAAATTCGCGGCGGCAAGGGCATCCACAATTAAATCTTTGACCGCCTTATAGTTCGCCTGATAGGCGGCAACCACGGTTGCATGCAGGGGATGGGTATCGTCATTGTAAATGGCCGCAAGAATTCCAAGCTCATACTGGCCGTCCGGAATGCCGTTGCCGGTGACTGGCAGTTCCGCCTGTAAGTCAATAGGACCATTGATATCCATGTGCACGGGGATACTTTCGACCAGACTGCCCCGCACCCACTCTTGCTGACATGCGATCTCCCCTTCCGAAGTCTCTCCTTCAACATAAGTGACACATTCACCGTCCGGCACCACGCCTGTTTGTACCGTACTTGTGCAGGGACAGGTCCATTCGTAAATCCGTTTAAATCCGTTGCATTGCACCAGGTTGGCAAAAGCCATTACCTCAGGTACCAAATCCCCCACAGGTCCCAGGGAACAAAAGATGATGTCCGTATAGGCACAGAAGTCCACTTGTCCGGCAATGGGTGTAAAATTTACAGTACTGCCAAGCACATTGATATTGAACAGGGGCAGCGGAACAAAGTTCCAGTTGATGGGTGTGCCGTATTCGTCCACTGTTGGTGGACAGGAATCCATATCCGGTACCGGGGTATGCACGGCAAAGGCCGGACCTGTAATCGCCAGAATCAACACGCAGATAAACACATTTTTCTTCATCATTATTGCCTCCTTCTGTTTGTTTCAACTATTCTTATTTTCTGCAACTGTAAAATATGTCCTGTCATGATCGAAAAACACGCCCAATCGCGTTCCCCATACCCCTTCTCACCCTCCCATCTACAGTTTCACACGCTACGGTCAAATTGAATTTATTTTATCCTATCCCAACCGTTTTTGCAAATTATTACTGATTAGATCGGTCGGTATAAAAAGAGGTTATTTTTCGTATCCTTAGTTTTATTGAAAAGTAAAACCTCTATTCCGCCAGCGTATTTGCAGCCAATTTGTTCCCGTCCTAGTAATTGAGTATTTCGCGGAGCCGCGCCTTTAACGCGGGCACGAGTTCCTCTTCGAACCAGGGGTTGTTTTTCAGCCACTGATTGTTACGGAACGAGGGGTGGGGGAGCGGGAAGTATTCCGGTGCATAGGCGCGCCAGTTCCGGACAGTTTCCGTCAGAGTGGGTTTTGTCTTTTCACCCAAGTACCCATTCTGGGCATAGGCGCCGGCAAGGATCGTTGTTGCAATAGTTGGCAGGAGGGGGAGCAGTTTAGGAAACCATGCCGGAGCGCATTCCGTTCGCGGCGGCAGGTCACCTCCCTGTGGGTTGCGACCAGGATAACACAAGCCCATTGGGATGATGGCGATCCGGGACTCATCATAGAATTGTTCACGGTCGAGGCCGAGCCAGCGGCGCAGGCGGTCCCCGCTCGGGTCGTTCCATGGGATACCTGTTTGATGCACCTTGAGGCCGGGCGCCTGCCCAACGATGAGGATACGCGCTGTGATTCGGGCGCGCACAATGGGCCGGGGACCCAAGGGCAGCGCGGCTGCGCAACGGCGACAGGCGCGCACCCGTTTAAGGCAAAGTGCGAGCGCGCGGTCCATCTTGTCCATATCGTCCATACTGTCCATATCGTCCACAGTGCGCCTCACTCACTGCAGCGCGGGAGGCGGCACCTTACTGCCTTCAAACTGGGCGAGCCGCTCGGTCGGCGAGTAGGTTCCGTAAAACGCCGCGTTACCGTCCAGCCACAAGTACAGGATTCGCTGCGCGGCCTCGGGCAGGCGCAGTTCGGACGCGTGATTGGCATCATTCAGTATGGCGGTCAATGGACTCACGTCGGCGGGCATTTCGCCCGGACGGGTTACAATTATGCTGATGCTTTCCCCGCCCCATTCGTACCAGCGCGCGTAAGGTTTCAGCACGGTGTAAGCCTCAGTAAATTCGTCCTGTACCTTCGCCTCAAGGCATGGTCTTGCATTGCCCGCTTCGCCATGGCAGCGGACGCAGTGCGTGTCCAGAATCGGTTGCACCAGCCTGGGAAAACTCCACGGCATGACGCCGTCCGGGCCGGGCGTAATCTCGGAAGGCCCGCGGCCGAAGGCGATCTGTTTTCCTAAGGGAACAGTTCCGGATCGTTCCGGAGATTCATGGCAGCCCACACAACTCCGGCGTTCGCCCGGCTGCAGGTACACGGCGCTGCGCATACCCTGCACCGCTCGGCCGGATTCATCCACGGCCTGAAAGGCGAGCGGTTTCCCGGCGGGCGCCTTGAAACGGGCGGAACCATCCTTTTCGACCGGCACGAAACCCAGCAGCATCCGGGCGGATTCCGCATTGGCATACCCGATACGCGGCTGGTTGGCCACATGCGTTTCACTTTTGGGCAGGAGTTGATAAATATGCAAGCCGTGGATCGGCCGGTCTTTAGGGAATGGTAAATGGCTTTCATACACATTGGCGAGATAAAACTCTCCTGAATCGCCCAGTGTTGGATCAAGCCGGCTTGGCAGCGCGGGCGGTATCGGCCGTGGTTTCAAGGGGAGTGGATACATGCAGGAGATGCCGGGCTCACGGTACAGGAGTTCCAGGTTTCCAAACCGGTCCCACAGATAGATGCCCGTTTCGGTGTCTTCTTTCGTACGGGCGCTCATGCCTGGCAGGGGATCAAAAGAGAAACTGATGAGGAAATAGCCTTCTGAAAGCGGCCAGGGGCTGTGAAAATAGGATTCAGGCCACACGTCCGGCGTCTCCGCGAAACATACCTCCGGCGTTAACGGTTCAAGGGAACCGAAATCGTCTTCCCCGGTCGCGGGGTCGAAGGCGGCTTTGGCGGGGTCGAATAGTACAAGTGATCCTCCGACATTGGCGTGATGGGCCCCGGCAAGAAAGGCCAGACGGCGGGAACCCGGCACGGGATGCGGCTGATAACAGGCGTTGATCCGTTGCGTATAATTGCCGAAAATCTGGCGCGTTTCGGTCCCGTCGGGGTTGGTGGCCCAGATGCCGTGGAAATGCGCCGCCGAACGGTCCACATAGTCCCATCGGATGTAGGCGATCCGCCCGTCATGGAGCACCTGCGGATGCCACTCGCTGGTCTCATGATAAGACAGGCAACGGACTGCGCCGTCCGGGTCCAGCCGGTGCAGCGTGTGGGCGGGCAGCGGTTCCCAGGGGTTGTTGCAGCGCGTGAAACCGCCCCGTCGGGTGGACATGAACGCGATGCCGCCGTCCGGCAGCGGGCAGGGATCAAAATCGTCGTCAGGTCCTTCCGTCAGCGGCCGCAGGTTGTTTCCGTCGCTGTCCATGCTGTACAAATGAAAACAGCGGCGTTCACCGGAATAGAAATCCGGTTTTTCCCCGGGTGCGCGGGGCGCGAATGCAAAGTGGATGGTTTTTGCGTCATAAGAAAGCGCCAGGGTAGTGTAATTGCCCCGTGGCAGTCGTCCGCGGACCAGTTCGCGCGCGGCAAAGGACTTGCCGGGCTGTTCGAGGATGAAGACACCGCCCCCTTCAATATCCCCGTAATCATAATAATAGCCGAGATATTCATGCAGCATCTGGCAGATGAAACGGCGCCGTTGCATGAACACCAGGGGTGTGTCGGCGATCAGCGGATTCTGCAACGCCAGTTCGCGGGTGAACCAGCGCAGGGCGTAATAAAGCGCCAGGCGTTCGCTGTCTTCCATGGCTTCGGCGCGGCCCACTTGTCGGGCGAACAGTTCCATTTGTTCCCGGCAGTCTTCCATCCCGGCAACCCCGGAAAGATCCTGGTACAGGGCTTCCGCCCTGACCATGGCGGCGCGCACCGCCTCCAGGCTTCCCGCGTTCCGGCCCTGACGCGCTTCCTGCAGCTGCCAGTCGTCTTCCACCAGGCGCTGGTGGTGCCGGGCGTCCGGCCGGTTTTCAGGCTGGTCATCCGCCGTGCCCATAGAGGGACATGCCGCCGCAAGTATTGCCAGAAGCAGAGAAGGAATCAGTTGGGATTTCATCTGGGCACCTTTATCGCCAGGAACACCGGCCCCGTCTTTGCGCAGGACCAACGTGAAATCGGCAGCCTCACTGTACCATACAAAAAACAGGGCCCACAAGTGGCGGGACGAACCGGGATTTCCGGATCCCACGCGAGTGTCAGGACTGGGAAACCAGACTCGCTAGCATTCGGGCAAGCGTGGAAATTTCAACCGGCTTGTCAAACATGGCACTGAAACCGAAATCGCGCGCGTTTTCGTTGGTAATACCGCAGGCATAACCGCTTAGCAACACCAGGGGCAGCCCGGGCCGGATGTTCTTTAACGCAGCGCCGAGATCCTTGCCGTTCATCCCGGGCATCATGTAGTCCAGCACGGCGACTTTGACCATGTCCGGGTTGTCGCTGAAGAAGGCCATTGCCTCTTCGGGATCCGAAAAGGAGCATACTTCGAAACCGAAATATTCCAGGTTCATGGTGAGCAAGTCAGAAAAATCCGCCATGTCATCCACCACCATGACCGTAATACCCCTTCCCGAAACCGGCATTTCCAGCGAGGCCTCTTCAATGCCTCGTGCCGTTTCTTCAGCCGCGGGCAGATAAAGGCTTATTTCAGTGCCCTTGCCGGGCGCACTTTCCACCTGGATCTGTCCTCCTGCGCGCAGCACGCTCCCATGCACCATGGGCAGTCCCAGGCCGGTGCCCTCATCCGCCGCCTTGGTCGTAAAGAACGGATCGAACATGCGCATCTGCGTGTCGCTGTCCATGCCGCAGCCCGTGTCGCGGACACGAAGGCGTACATAATCGCCCGGGCTGAGCATGCCCGTGGTGGCGAGCAGTTCATTGTCAATGCAAACTTTATCCAGTCCGATTTCGAGTTCGCCGCCTTCAGGCTGCATCGCATAGTTTGCGTTGTTGATAAGATTCACGAAAGCCTGCTGCAATTCCACCGCGTCTGCGATGATGATTTCCTTGTCCAGCAAAATGGCTTCAAGGATAGTGATATTGCTCGGAAGATAATTGCGCATCAGGCTCAGTTGTTCGCGGATCAGGGGAGCGACTTCCACGGGCTTCATTCCCCCGGCCTGTTTGCGTGAAAAAGTCAACAACCGTTTGATCATGTCGGAGGAGCGGGCCGCGGTGCGCATGATGATTTCAAAATTTTCCCGGGCGGGATTTTCCGCCTCCAGCATTTGCGCGCCGAGTTCGGACCGGCCGAGAATAATGGCAAGTACGTTGTTCAGGTTATGGGTGATTCCCCCGGCCATGGTGCCCAGGGCCTCCAGTTTCTGCGCCTGCTGCAACTGTTGTTCCAACTGCAGTTCCCGGGTGATATTCCGTTTTACGGACACGTAATGCTTGATGACGCCGTCCTGGTTCGTTATGGGTGAAATGGTGGCGGTTTCATACATGAGCGCGCCATCCTTCTTTTGGCTTATCAGGCGGCCGCGCCAGGACTTGCCCTGTTCTAGGGTGTCCTTTATCTCCTGGATCAACGCTTCATCAAGCGCCTCACTATGCATAAGGTTATAAAGCTGACCTTGAACTTCTTTTCGGGAATAGCCGGACTGTTCCTCGAAGGCGGGGTTGACATATTCGATCAGGCCGGTTTCATCCACGATGATAATGCTTTCGGCGGCGCTGTTTACGGCTTCCTGCAGCAGGCGCCGCTCTTCTTCTCCGCGGAGTTTGTCCGTAATGTCCAGGGCAAGCACCGTGATGGAAGGGACGTTCCCTTCCTCGTCCATGGTGGGATAGGTATTGATTTCGTAAGTCCGGTTGCTGATGTTTACAACGTAATTCTCGGGGGCATTTCTTTCAAACACCCGCATTGAGAAGGACTTTCCCCTTTCAAACAATGCTTCCGGCAGTACCTGCCTCAGGTGCAGACCCACCAAATTCTCTTCCCCCCGTCCCCACAGCAAGGCAAAAAACTTGTTATGCGCCAGTATGAAACCATCTATATTTAACAGAAAAACAGGCGAAGGCAAGGCCTGTAATATTGAGGACAGGCGCTTTTCCTGAACGGAAAGCCGTGATTCCGTGTCTGAGCGCTCTTGCATTTCCCGGTCCAGCTGGGCGTTCTGTTCGGAAAGGGTGATGTTCAGACGGCTGATATCATACATAGCCCACATGAGGCCGACCAGCACAGTTAGGCAACCGCATAATATAAGCAGATTGTTAATGAAACTATCCATATCCGGATAGGACTCAAACAAGCGGTCCATGTAATCCACAAAGACTGTATTTACCACATCGAAGGACTTCAGGATAATAAGGAAGCCGCCGGCAACATAAACCCAGTTTAAAGCCGCGCGGCTGATGCGCAGTTTCCGGCTAAATGAAGTCACACCCAAAACCAGGATAAGGGAACCGAACAGGCCAAGTAAGGAATTGCCTTGATGCCACTGGTGATAGATTTTAGTGGAACCGAAAAGCCCGCGTCCCCACTCTCGCCATACCTCACTCAGTATAAAACTCGCGATTACAACTTCAATCTCAATGCAAACCCCCAATAAAGTCAACAGCACGGGTTTGCGCAGGTTTTGTCCTGCGTGCGTAATGCCGGACAAAGAAATACCCATGGTTCCCAATCTCCCCGCTAAGCCGGTTGGTTTCACCCAAAAATGCTTTCGTAACGGGAAACGGTTAAAAATGCCACATCTTTAACTCTTATCCTATCATATTATAGGCCGTGCTTAAATACCTTCTGTGAGGAATCTTGTGCCCGTAACCTGAGTAAACGAACATTCATGACCGCGTTTACCTTGAAATTTCAGCGGGAGCACCGCCTATTTTATTCCCGCCTGATTCCATATTTCGCTGAGAATGCGCTCCTGCAGTCCGTCCGCCCAGGGACTTGGTAACCCGTAAATAATTTGCGCGCCTTGCCCTTCATAGCCTCCTTCTTCCCGAACACGTTCCGAAGGAATGTACGCCATTAAATCATTGGCATACGCCATGATAAAGGCGTTCTGTCCAAGGCGCTCCTTGATGGCAAGGGCATAATCCACCACAACCTCCCCGCCAAGAACGACTAGCGTCTGCCCGCCCATCTGCCAGGTTTGTACGGGATACGGGTAGGAAGCCGGGAGGCTTCCTTCACGGGTAACCCGGGCAAGCAGGTCTTCCGTGCAGCGTTGCTCATAGCCGGAAGTGCTTTCCGCGCGTTGGCGAAGGGCGGCTTCATCGGGCACGGATTCCAGCGCCAGGTCCACTTCTTTGTATCCTGTTATCAGTGTGGGGGGCAGGGGTGTCATGGTTCCTTCCAGCACACAAGCGACCGCTGCCGCCAGCGTGACGCCGTATTGACGCGCCAGAGCGACACTTCGCCGGGGCAGGGGGTTCTGGTCGGCGCCGCAGCCCGCGAAAAACAGGGCGGTGGCGGTTGGATATTGCGCTTCCAGGGCGGCCTGGGCAAACCCGGGATAATCGCCGCTCCACTGATACCCGTCCAGAACTGTCGCATGGCAGGCATAGCCGAAGATGATCGCCGCAACGGCGCCGTCCGTTCGCATAACCTTTAAAACCGGCACCGCATGGTCATTGGGGCCTTGAAGCGGACTGGTCGCGGTCAAGGCGCCTTCCTTGTTGCTGCGCCGGTTGACGGCAAAGCGGGCGGTGCCGTTTCCGGATTCGAGAGATGCCGGCGCCATTTTGGCCAGCGCTTCACCGACAAGGGCTGTTACCTTGTCCTCGAATTGTTCCGTATAGTCGGTTAATTTTTGTTCTCCCGAGGCATCGAAGGCATAGATGCATTTCAGTGACGCGCCAATCACGGGGGCGCTGTGGGTGTGCGAAGCGCTGAGGATCAGGTTTGCCCGGGGAAGACCATATTCCTGTTCGATCCGTGCGCGGATCCGTTCCGCCACGTCCCTGGGATATCCCAGGATGTCCGTGGTCACCAGCACGGCCTGGTTCCCCGCCGAATCTTTGAGGGACAGGGCTTTTGCCCACAGGGGGTGCAAGGTACCCTCCGCCGGCTTCGTTCGTGCTGCGTACCCCCCAAGCCATAAAGGTTCTTCTGGCGTGATATCGACACGGGCCACACCCGCCTGCCACTCCGTACCGGCGGTGTCCGCACCGGCTGAAGTCGGCTCAATGCACTGTGCCGCACTGTATAAAAAAGTTAAGGTGACAAGGAAATGTGTCGGGTTACAGATTTTCATGAAAGACTCCATTGCTCCATACGTACACATGGGCATTTTTCATCAGTCCCGGTTAAGAAACCGAGACGAACTGATTCTACCACAATTTAAATGATATATCCTTAATGTTCCTGCCGTGTCCGGAAACACAGGTGAAATTACAGGGAGATTGATATAATAAGGATCGTTTTTACGCAAAGCCGTTTTTATAAAAAGTTGATGCCAAGAAAGGATTGAACGTATAGTATGGTCTTCAGGCTGTACCTTGTTTGGGCACCATAAACCCTTTTTGAGAAGGAATCTGAGCATGGAATCCACACCTATCCTGACCGGCTGTGCGTGTTGCGGTGTATCAAGGCGTAATTTCCTGGCCTCCGGCTGTGCTGCCTGCGCTGGGGCTCTGGGGCTGATGACCGCGTCGCGCCCGGTATTCGCAGCGTCCGCGGGAAACAAACCCCGCATTCGGATCCTGTATTCGCTTCATGCGGAAACACAGCCTGGCCCGGACTGGCCGAATGTGGGTTTCGCCTTCGGCCCGGTTATGGAACAGATCAACACCGTCCTTGCCAACAGCTGTCCTGAATTCGAATTCGTGCCGTCAATGGCCACGGGGCCCGAAGAGGCGGCCGCCATTATTAAAGAAGACGCCCCGGAATCCATATTAGGGTACATCGTGTATCAGTTGAACTGCTGGAATCGTGTCGTCCAGACTGTCGCGGAAACCGGAAAACCCACGCTTTACGTGGACTTCCAGTTCGGTGGCAGCGGCGGTTTCCTCGTGTATACGGCGGATTTTCTCCGTAAGCAAACTCCCAATGTGGGTTTTGCCGCTTCTTCACGCATGGATGATGTGATCGCGGCGGTGAAATGTTTTAAGACCGTGCTGGATGGCGGCGCCCCTGCAGCCTTTGTTGCCGCCACCGCGCAAGCGCGCCGGGGTTGCACACCTCCGCCCGGGGACCTAGGCTGCCTTCCCGATCCGCTTAAAACCCTGTCGACCACCGAATGCATTGAACGGATGAAAACCTCCAAAATTTTGGTGGTGCGGGACCAGGAATCCAAGGCGCTTGACCCCTATATGGGTATTCCCATGGTCCAGGTAGCCTTTTCAGAGTTGAATGCCTTGTGGGAATCCGCCGACAAGGATGAAGCGCGGGCAGTTGCGGACCGATGGGAAAAACGGGCATCCTCTATTACGGATGTCACGCGGGAAACGCTGGAAACGTCGGCGGCCATGTATCTCGCCAATAAAGCCCTCCTTGCCAAATACGACGCCAACGCGATAACGATTAACTGCCTGGGCGGTTTCTACGGCAATCATATTCACGCCTATCCCTGTCTCGGTTTCCACGAGTTGAACAACGAAGGTCTTGTGGGCGCCTGTGAAGCGGACGTGCGTTCCACGGCCACCATGACCACCTTTACGGCTCTTACCCAGGGCCGGCCGGGGTATATTTCTGACCCGGTGGTGGACACCGCGAAACGTCAGATTATTTATGCCCACTGCGTGGCTTCAAACCGGGCGTTTGGCCCTGCGGGAATAGAAAACCCCTTCTCCATACTGACCCACTCAGAGGACAGACAGGGCGCCGCGGTCCGTTCCCTGTTGCCGAGCGGTTATATGACAACCTCACTTGAGGTAAGCCCAGAACGCAAAGAAATTCTGTTTCATCAGGCGAAAGCCGTGGCCAACGATCCCGACGACCGCGCTTGCCGCACAAAATTGTGCGCGGAGCCCATTGGCGACATCGAAAAGCTGTTCACCCAATGGGACCAGTGGGGATGGCACCGGGTCACTTTTTACGGCGATTTGAAAGAACCGGTGTTTGCCTTGGCGGATGCCCTGGGCTATACGGTGGTGGAGGAAGCGTAGGCGGTTATCTGCCAGGCCCGAAATCGTAAGCGCGACCAGCGCATGAATAATCGTGTCAAGGGCGGCTGGAAAGATGTAGCCATGCCGCCGGTGATGCCATGACTCAGACTAAAAGGATACACGGATGAAAATTACGTCTTACGGCGCCGCGGGCGGTGTCACCGGTTCCAAGCATCTTCTCGAAATCAACGGCTACCGTATCCTCCTGGATTGCGGTATGTTCCAGGGCAAACGCGAAGAAACCGCCCGAAAGAACCGGTCCTTTCCTTTCGTCTCGGAAAAACTGAACGCGGTGGTGCTGAGCCATGCCCATATCGACCACACGGGCACGGTTCCCATGCTTCATAAGAGTGGCTACCGGGGGCGCATTTACACGACGCCGGCCACCCATGACCTGTGCGGTGTGATGCTGCAGGACAGCGCGAACATCCAGAAGCGGGACGCGGAATGGCTGCAGAAGAAAAACCGTGAATTTGTTCCGGCGCTGTATGAAGAAGAAGATGTCTATGAAGCGATGCGGCATTTCGTTGGGTATCCCTATGGGGATCGTTTTGAAGTGGTTCCGGATGTGTTTGTCACCTTTCAGGACGCTGGACATGTGCTCGGTTCGGCCATGGTGGTGGTGGACTACAAGGAAGATGGCGTGGAGCGGCGCCTGCTTTTCAGTGGCGATCTCGGCCGGAAAAACATGCCTCTGCTCCGCGATCCCTGGGTGCCCGAGGATGCCGACACCGTCATTATGGAAAGCACCTACGGCGACCGCGACCATGACCCCATTGAAGCCATGGAAGCGCAGCTGGCCGAGGTAGTGTTGGCGACCATCCGAAGGGGTGGCAAAATCATCATTCCCAGCTTCGCGCTGGAACGCGCCCAGGAAATCGTATTCGCGCTGAAACGCCTGGAAATGAATGGTGCTATTCCCACGATCCCGGTTTATGTCGACAGCCCGCTGACGGTAAATATCACGGAAATATTTCGCTACCACACGGAGTTGTTCGACCGGGAAACCAAACAGGTAATGAGTACGGCCGGCGATCCTTTTGAACTCAACCACATCGAGTATGTCCGGAACGCGGATGATTCCATGCGTCTTAACACGCTCAAGGAGCCTTGTATCATCATCTCCGCTTCGGGCATGTGCGAAGTGGGCCGTATACTGCACCACTTGCGGAACAACTGCGAAGACCCGCGCAACACCATTCTGATTGTGGGCTTTATGGCCGAGAACACCTTGGGCCGCCGGATCGTGGAACGGCAGCCGGAAATTAAAATTTTCGGCGTGAAACGCCCCTTGAAAGCCGAAGTGAAGATCATGAACGCCTTCAGCGCCCACGCCGGCCGCTCCGAACTGATTGATTTCGGGGCGCGTTTCCCGGGCAAACATCAGAAGGTTTTGCTGGTGCATGGGGAACCGGCGTCGCTGGAAGCGCTTCGCTCCGGGCTGGGCGATAAAGGTGTCCGTAACGTTACCATCATGGAGGAAAAGGTGTCCGTCACTGTCTGACCGCGCCCTTTTCCCCTTATCAGGAGCATCTGTCATGCGAATCCTTGCCTTGTTAAGCGCCCTGGCGTTGTGCGTGTCATACGCCATCCCGGCGTCGAGCGGAGAAACGGCCGAAGGAATAGAAAAAGTGTTGCGCGGCGCAGGCATAGGAATGGCTTTCGATGTCTTTGTCGATACGCACCCGGAGGCGGTCTACAGCGATGACGCCCTGCGCGGCACGCCGGTGACCAAAGAAACGCCCGGCGCCATGCTGATCGTACACGATCAGGATCCCTTCCTCGGCCATTACAGTTTCGCCAATTTCGGGTTTAAAGAAGGCAGCCTCTATGAACTGGTGGCCGTCTGGAAGGGCGAGGCTGCGGTCATGCGCGCCCACGCGCTCAGTTTTCTTTCATCGGTCATGAAGCGTCACGGCCGCCCGTATGAGCGCAAGAGCATCCTGGTCTACCCGGGTTCTCCGGAGGAACAGCCGGTGGCGGTATTCTGCTGGCGCAAAAACGGGGTTGCTTCCCTGGCATTTTACACGCCGCCGCCGGCAGGCGCAAAGGATCCGATAGGCACACTCAGTTACGCCCAGTTTTCGGAAGATTCTCCCTTTCTCGCCGACATCTTCGACAAAAAACCGACCAGGACCGACCAACACGAGAAGGTCTGGAAGGACGTCGAAGATATCGTGGCGGCGCTGAAGTAATCTGGGAATCAGTAGGGCGGAAAGTATTTTGTTGATGGGGCTGTTTGATGCGGGGCCGTCGCCCTGTGGAAGCGCCCGACAGGCGGACCGCTCAATAGGATATCAGTAGTACTTCGTGAATATCGTTTACAACGGCGTGGATGGTGTTGCCCTCAAGACTCAGTTGGGTTTCCGGATTGAATGCCGTTGCCTTCTGGATGGCGGCCGCAACTTCGATCTCAGCCCGATACGAGGGCACGTCTTCAATCAGGCCGGGAATGATATAGGGACGATTGTTAGGAGGCGTTGTCTGTGGCGGGCTGTTGTAACATATAAGATGCACACGCAGCAGACGTGCCGGGGGATCGTCGGTAACAACGGACTGGACAGTCAGGGGCGCCCGGACGCGCACGCGGCGCGTAGGGTGCAGATAGTCCATCGCGGCGGCAAGCAGCCGCCTGGCTTCGGTAATGGCATGCTCGCTGGCCGTGGCGTAATCCGGTGAAGCCGCAAAAACGAGCACTTCACCGTCCCCGACCCGGTTTAACAGCAGGGCGGGGCCTACCGGTGTGTCAGCGCTCATGGGCCATTCCGTGCCTTCCTTGCCTTCCATCTGCCGTGTGGTCCTGTACGGCTTAAGCAGTTCAACATAGGCCTGGGCGCCGGTCGGCTCGTAAATGGCGGCAGGGCCTTTCACGAGGAAAGCCCAATCAGGATCTATTCCCCCGCGCAGCGTTTCCGGCATGTCCGCGGACAGGCGTACCCAGTTGTCGAGGGAAGGTAAGGAACCTTTGAAACGAGCTCCGATAAGAGATTCTAGTGAGCTGCTTTGCACTGGAACACCCATGTGATCATAACACCCCGACAATCCCGTTACGATCATTTTGCCGCCGTCCCGCACATAAGTGGAAAACAATTCCATTTCTCCCGGACTGATAATGCCCGCATTGCACAACAGGATTACCGGGAAGCGGCGCAGGGTATCCAGGTCTGCGTTTTCATCCAGAATAACGCCCCAGGGAATATGCTCATAAACCATAGCCTTGTGCGCACCTTGAAAAGCGGCGAAGTAGTCGGAGGGTTTCTCCCTGCCGATCCAGTCACGGGTTCTATGACTGAAGTATATGCCCACATCGGCAAGAGGGGACTGCCCGAAGTGGGCACGTTTTGCGTGAACCTCGGCAAAAGCCTTGCCGATGCGTTTATACGCTTGGGTATCGAGGGCGCCGTCAAATGCCGTCTTGTCGACCATGGTGACAAAAGCGCCGTGGGTCAGCAGGGATAACAATTCCCAGCGCATATCCGCCAGGGGACGCGTGGTCTGGTCATGATACATGCGTACACCCCGTTGCATGGCCACTTGCACCGGCCTGCCGGGCGTTGCAGCCCGATAGAAAGCGACATTCAGCCCCACAGTCAGGGCGCTGAATCCCCAGACGCCGGTTTCGCCCGTGACGAAATCGGCATTATCCGCGTGCTGAACCGGGCGTTGCCCCACTTCAAAGGAGAAGGGCGGATTCCCGTGATAATTGAAATCCACGGTTGCTTCCGGTTTGACGGACTTGATAAATGCGCACAGGCTTTGCATGAAACGTTCGCTGCTCTTATAACGGAATTCAAGGAACTTATCCCAGTCTTCGTCCCAGGTAATCCCGGCGGGCATCTTGCGGCCGTACTCGCTTTCAAATTGCGCGCGGCAGACGTCGCACCAGCAGCCGTATGGCGGGCCGAAGCCCTGGTCCAGCATATCAATGTGAAAACCCGCTATGTCGTAGGCCAACTGTTCCGCGACGATTCCTTTCATGGCATCGAGATACCCGGAGTTATAGCAGAAACGGCCAATGGGCGCGCCGTTCACATCCCGCATCTCGAATTCCGGATGTTCTTTCAGGAAATGGCCGCCCTGCTGCACCACGCAATAGGCGATCACGGGCATGCCTTTGGATGCGGCTTCCTCCACGGTCTCCCGGAGCGGGTCACGATCTCCAAGCCCCGGAGCCTTCGGCAGCAGCTTTGAATTGTAATAGGCGTAATTACCGTCGCGTACCCACATGACGAGATACTCACTCTTGGTCTCAACACAGTGCTGCACTATCTCGGTGCCGTTGAAGCGGGAACAATAGCGTGTATCCGCTGGATCGCTGTATCCAAACTGGGCGCCTGTGGGCCCGACCTCCATCCCCACCAGCGAAATCACATACCAGGGCACATCAGCGGCGCTGGCGTTCATTATGACAAGGAGAATGATCATCAGGATTATCCAAATCGTCCTCATGGTAGGTTTTTCCTTACAAACAGACAGCACTCTAAGAAGTGGGTTTGGATTTCTACACAAGATGGCCAATGGCGAATAAGATTTTATCATTGTCTTATATTCTTTCGGCACCAAGTAATAATAGGTCTTTGGAACCGACCCAGGATGTTGTGGTACATTTAAAAAACGCTAAATATAGCTTTTGCGCAACATTGCGTAAGCAGGAGTGTATGATATCATGGCAAACGTACTCGAAGAACTTGAAAAACTCTCCGTAGCCGAACGGCTGCAACTCGTAGAGGATTTATGGGATAGCATTGCACGGAGTAACACGGAAGTCCCGATACCACAGTGGCAGAAGGACGAATTGGCGAGACGCAAAGAAATCTTCTTGCGGAACCCGGATTCGGTGCTGACTTGGGATCAGGCTAAGCGTGACATACTGCAATCACAATGAACGCAACGATATTACTCCTTCCTGAAGCGAAAAAGGATGTAGAGCAGGCCTATCGCTGGTACGAGGCACAATCCGTCGGCCTTGGCATGGAATTCCTGCGTTGTCTGGAGGTTATACTGGCCGCGATTCAGCGCACACCGACTATCTATCCAAAAGTACAAGGAACGTGCCGCCGGGCAATACTGCGTCGTTTCCCTTATGTCGTATTCTTCGAAGCAGAACAGGACCGCAATAGTTGTATTGTTTATTCTGTATTCCATTGCGCTCAGGATCCGGATAAATGGCAAGAAAGACTGACATAGTACATCTTTCGGAATAACGATGTAGGCCAGCGTCCCAAGGGTGCCCACGGTCTTCACGCGCGACGGAGACCATCCCATTATACTCCGTATTTATCATTACGCTACGGGGGACGGGCAAAACCCGTGTTAATCTTTTGGGTTCTTTCTTTCAACAAGCGTTTTCAGGTTCATCGTATCTTATACCAGGTAAAACCGCATGCACTCGCTTGGACCGTTATGGGAACCGTGTAATTACGATTCAGGAGCAATTCCTGTTCTTCTCCTGATTCCCCGACAATAACCGCCCGTTCTTTCAAACCCGTATAATACAGATTAACGGCCAGGGTTCGTTCCATGGGCTGGTCGAGGGGATTGAATACGACCAGCATGCCTTTGACCGGTAACAGCGGGTTCACATGCAGCATCCAGTCAAGATCACGCCCGTCCGCGCGCCGACCATGGATAAGGTCGCTTTCCAGGATGTCCCGGTGTGTCTTGTACCAGGAAACCCACTTCTTAACCGTGTCCCGGGTGCGGTCCGTATCGTAAAGACGCGGGCCACGATAGCAGGCCTGGACGCCGAAGGCCAGGTTGCTCACGAGCATGCGTTCATAGTGGTCAAGGTGCTCGTCAAGTGGTTCGATAGTGGCCGCTTCGCCGCCGCCGTGGTACTCGGTGAGGGGCACGAACATCCAGCCCATGCCGGGCGTTTTCTCCCAAGTGCCGTCATAAATATTCTGGCGCGTGTGGATAACCTGCTGATCCCGTGGCAGGTTCCAATTGGTTTCCCGGTAGCCCATTCCGGTCTTGTTCGACCCGCTCAGGAAATACCAGTCCGGCACATTCAGGAAGACGCCCCGGCCGCGGCACCAGTGATAGAAATCCGTTATGGTTTTCCATTGGGACCAGCGGGAGTCTTCCAGACCGCGATGCCCCGGATGGCTCGCGCTTGCGCACAGATCGCCGGGATAGGAGCCGTCATGTTCTAAAAGGGTGAAGCCGGTACGCTCATAAAACGCATACAACTTTTTGAAATACGCCTGTCCCCATGCGCTTTGGATGCAGGGGGATTGGCCGAAAGCGGGCGGGGAATCTTCCGGAGAAACGATATTATTTTCCGGGTCGATGCTTCTTGAGGCTAAAAGAGAATAGCCCCCGATTTCAATGCCCCGGGCATGGGCGTATTCCGCATACCCCTTCATTTTTTCCAGGTAAGCCGGGCTGTCATCCTCAATATCAAAGCCGCTGCCGAAGGTCAGGATGACCATTTCGAAGCCGACGTCGGCGCACTGGTCGATGGCTTTCTCGACCGCTTTTTGATTAGAGAATCGCGCGTGCAGCATCAGCGGATTCTCCGTGACCCATGGCGCTATGGTGCGGTACATCCGCCGCTGGGCGAGACCGTTCCGTTCCCGGTCGTCTCCGTCAAAGGGGAGCAACCAGGTCCGGAAGGAGGAAAAGGTTTCGCCGGGCTGCAGTGTTGCCGCCGGGCCGGGATCCGGGCCGACCTGCAGCAGGCAGGGATTCTTCCGCTCGTAGTTGACCTGCGTTTCGTAGTCGGGATCGGGCGTCCAGCGCACGGCATGACGGCCCGCGTTCATGGAACTCATGGCCAGGAAAGCGTAATCCGTTTCCACGAGAATATTCGGGTGGCGCGCCGCGCCGGCCCGGTCCTCCACGTCGGAACTGTATTCCACCGCGGCAAGTAACTCGCTGATGAAACGGTCGAGCATGACCGGCTTGGTCCCGGTGTTGGTGACAGATATCCATTTGCAGAGCACGGGCAACCCGTCGTACAGCTCATAGTGCACCGATACGGTAACATCCTGTAGCGGCGAAGCTGTGCCTTCGGGCATGGCGTACACCATGCGCAGGTGTATGCCTTTCGGCGGCCAGGCAATGCCGGGCGCATGATGACGGACCCGGTTCCAGGTCATCCGTTCCTCTATGGGCCCGACGGCAAAGCCCGTAAAACGCATTGCTTCCGGTGCGGCGCTGAGGGTATTGAGCCATTCCTCGCGCAGGAAGGCGTAATTGGGCTGCCCTTTCAGACCGCCCACCTCGATTGATTTACCGTCAATCGTAATGACAGCCTCAGGCTTTACGCCGCGCAGCAACGCCTCACCCGATACGAGATTGTCAAACCTGATAGTGGCGGCATTGGGTTCCAAGCGAAAGGTGCGTCGCAACAGGCCGTTGGAAAGAACCATGCTCTTCCCGTCGGGCCCGCGATAGACGCCCGCTTTTGTTTCTATCGGGTCTACCAGCCAATCCGCTCCCACGACCGCCACCTCCTCTGACAGTGAATGCAGGCTGCCCAGGTCATCGGCAGTCGCCGCCGCGCATACGCACAGGGCAAGAGACAATAATCGCCAAAAATTCATATTGTCATTCCTCGTTGGTTGCGCTTTCTACTGCGGCGTCATGATGATGAGTCGACTGCGCCGTATTTCCGGGTCTACCGAAAGTTCAACAACGTTTCCGTCACGGTAGATGCCCGTGACAGCGGTGTTATCGGGGGCATGCAGTTTAAACGAAACATTCCAGTCTTTTGGCCAGGCGGGGAACAGGTAGAGTCGGTCTCCGTCCGCCTGCAGCAACATGGTCTGTAGCGCCATCATGGCATTGCCGCCGTGGTCCTGGTCGGGAATCCAGTCGTAATTGGGACCCCAGAAGGCCGGGAAGCGGCTACGCTCGTGCTTCCTTCGGAGACGGTCATCAAGACCGCGTCGCGCCTCTTCCGCCAGGCCCAGCAAGGCCGCTTGCGTTTCGTCCTGGTTCCACCCGGTGTTCCCCTTTATGCGCCGCAATTCGAAGGTGCGGCGCGCCACGTCGAGGTCCGGCTTGCCGATGCCGTAGCGGCGGTAGGGGAATACGGCATACAATTCAGGATTCTCCACATTGGCGGACTGCTCCAGTATTTTCTCGGCAGCTGAGAGCAGCGTTTTACCCTCTTCTTCGCGTGTGGGCAGCCCGGGCAGCAGGCTGACCCACCGCTCCCATTGCACCCGCTGCTCCGCACGGGTCGACGCCTCTGGCAGAGCAAGTAATCCCTCGAGAACGCTTTGCAGCCCCGCAACAGCCGGCATGGGATTCACTGCGTCCTGATAGGTTTCCAGTGCCTGCGACGGATATATCCGCAGTTTGCCCAGATCATCCGTTCCATAATGTTCAAAATAAAATCGCAACACGGGTTCCGCCAAAGGAAACACGTATTCTTCCAGAAAAGCGTTTTCTTCCGTGTAGGCGTGATAGGCGAGCATTAACATTATCAATTCCAGGGCGCCGTCGTAGTAATGGCGGATATAGCGGTTTTCCGTGATGCCCACAGGCAGGTCCCCGCGGTTGTACCCGTAATTGTCATTGGCGTAAGCGCCCCAGAAATAGAGCGTTTCCGGGAAAAACGCCCCTCCGTGGTTGAAATACACTTGCGTGCGGGACTCCGTGAAAGGCAGCATCTCGCGGTAAATGTTGAAGAGAGGGAACATCATTTCCGTATCGCCCGCGGCAAGCATGGGCCAATAGACCAGGCGCGTGTTCTGGAACCAGTATGGCCCGCCCCAGCGACGGTAGTCGGCGTCAAGGCGCTTCCCGTTTTCCACAGCGTCCACTGTAAACAGGGAGCCGTTGAACTTAATGGGAAATTCGCCCCGGCCCGCGCAGGCCGTAATATACCGCTGCAGGGCATAACCGCGATTGATATGTTCCACATCCTTGCCTTCGATGTGAATCCAGCTGCGTTCCTGAAACGCATCCCACCAGGCTGAATGCTCTTGTAGCGCCTGGTCATAAGGCCGGGTATCTGTCCGCGCCACGTCTTCAAGGGCTTCACGCCAGGCATCGATGCTTTCAGTCTGGGCCGTATGCAGGTGTACATTTATCAGGCATTCGCGTGTTTCGTCAGCGGTGAGGGTGCGCGCGTCCTCGGACCGGAATCCCGCCCCGGACAGGCGCATGCCGAAAGTGCGATACAGCAGGGGATCCTTTCCTTGTGCCAGCCAGCGTTCCATGCCCTGGTGACGCAGCGTTTCCGCCCAGATGGAGTGTTCATTCCGGTGGAAAAGTACGACGGCGTCGGCGACCCCTTCCGCGTATCTGTCCGGTTCCACCATAATGGGCTTTCCCGATTCCGCAAGTCCATAAGCGCTGCCCCGTTCCTCGGGAAGCAGTTCTCTTGGAGCGGTTCGCCAGGTTTCCGCGACGGCGCGCATGCGCCTGGGCAAGGCGCTTTGCATATATACGCGTATCGCGGGATACAGGGCGTCCACCCATATTTCCACGTGCGTTTCTTCGTCCGGCCCGCCGAATACAAGGGTGGCAACGCCCCGGCGCGTGTCCAGTACTTGCCGGAAAGGAGTGTTCTCACGGAAGGGAGTAGGAGTGAGGCTTATTCGCACCCGGCCCAGTTTGAGCAGGCGGGCGTTGCCGCTCCATGCGCCGCTCCCCGAGACATAAAAACAGATCTCGCCATTAGGTTCCACCCACAGGTTGATGCCATAAGCGCCGTTGCCGAGAGGCATGGAACCCGAAGGACCGTCGCTGGGGGATTCCCAGGTTACCGTGTACAGGTCTTCCGCCCAGGCGGTTGAAATCGTTGTTGACAGGCACGCCCCAATTAATAAATAGGTTCCAAGACGCATTTGTTTTCTCTTTCCTAACGATTTGCTTGGGTTTCTGCCGGCGTTCATCCAAAAAAAAACGGCTGTTAACGCCGGGAAAATCTCTTAAAAAAAAGGACCGAAAGGACGTCAAGGACGCACCAACCGGGAGAATGTTCTACTGTCCTTTTGGTCATTTATGTCCTTTGGTTCGAAAACCGCTTCACAATTCAACTGCCGTTTTTTTATTGCATAGTTGCAGTGTTTTCCGTCGCCATGGAAAGGGTGATTATAAGGTCTTATTGAGGGGCTGTCAAAAAGAACATTCGACAACTACCGCAGATTAAAGGCCTTGCGCATGGCCGCGATATTGCGGGCATTTCCGGAGTCGTCGTCCGGGGGCAGGGTGGTGGTGAGGTCGGGGCGCGCGAACCCGTAGAGGCCGAGGGCATTGAAGGCGGGATCGTTAATAATCTTTTCCGCATTGTGCTGGTCGCCCCAGCCGCAGATGCACTGGATGATTTTTGTTTGTGGCCCGATGACGGCGCGCAGATTGGCCAGTTTTTCCGTGTCGGGATGTTCGTTCATGATCCAATCCACTTCGCGCAGCATTCGGGAACCTTTCAGCATGGGATGCTGTAGGTCATAACAGGTCAGCCAGAGGATGCAGTCCGGATTGGTCGATTTCGTAGCGCTGCGAATGCGGTCCCAGCAGCGTTCCGTGGCGCGTTTGTTGAACGCGTTGATGCGCCCTTCATCCATGGCTGCGTCCCCGGGAAACGCTTCGTTGAATAATTCCGTGTACATCTGCTTCTCACAATCCAGCCAGGTATACTTTCGGTCGGGATAGAGATGGGAGGCGTTGTAGACCCAGTCGATCATGAAGCCGTCAATACCCGTCTTGCTGACGGCCTCGCGGATGACCCGTTCCAGGTAGTCCAGGTATTGCAGGGTAAAAGGGATGGAAATGGCGCTGGGGAAGTTGTGGCTCAGGTCTGGATGCTTTTCATTCCAGTAGGTGTTGGCGCCGATACAGAAATAGCCCATGACGCGCATGCCCGCCCCGTGTCCGAGTTCCACCAGTTCCTTGAGGAAATCACCCTCCATGCCCGGCTGTACCGGGGCGACGTCGCTGTTGTACCACGCGTATCCGGGACAGCTCACGCAGAAGGTCTGAATGGTGTTGACCCCCATGTCCCGGTACCATTCGAAATGTTTTTTTGCCGACGCGCCGGCGCACATGCCCGGCTTGGCAAAGCCCTCCGGGCCCCAGTTAAAATCAATGCAAAACGCTTTTATCCGTTCCTCCTGCGGCGAGGCAGCCGCCGTGAAAGTGTTTTCAGCCCCGGCCTGTGCGCAACAGATCAGGCCCGGTAGAAGGATTCCGGCAAGAAAATGTCGGTAACACATGAACGCAGGCTCCTTATGTATTCGCAGCCCGGCAGGACGCGGTGATTCTTATTCCGCGCCGTCGATAGTTTCATTGTATCAAAGTCGTTGCCTGGCGGAAAGTGATCGAATTCTAATCATCAGGCCTCTATGGACGATGCTGTGGGTCAAGCCTTATACTTTGTGCTTTGGCCTTACAGATTTCATGCTGGGGTATAATACAAAAAAGGATACTACTGATCTTCTTCCAGAAGGCGGTACTGATATTCAGGAGATGAGTCGATGCAATTGCAGCATACAATAAAGGCCGTGGTCCGTTGCGGAGATAATTCGGGTTATGTGGCGGAGTGTCTGGAAATCCCCGTCGTTACTCAAGGCCGGACACTTGACGAAACCATTGCGAATTTGCATGAAGCGGTTTCTTTGCATCTCGAGGATGAAGATCTGTCCGATATGGGGTTGGCCGCAAACCCCACCATGATCGTTACCATGGAATTGGAGATGGTGCATGCCTAGTCTTAGGCGCATGTCCGGGCAGGACGTTATCGCTATTTTTCGGTCCCTGGGTTTCGAAATTCATTCACAGCGCGCCGTTCAGAACAGCTTCGGCCATGCGCTGCGCCACGCTTTGGAACTGTCGCGCCAGGTCCACCTCCGCGAGCCGGTCCACAGCGACCCACTGGAACGCGTCATGCTCGTTGCTCAGGCGCACCCGATCCGTCCCGGTTTCGGCAAGCATGAACAGATAGACCACGCGCCGGTCTTGGATGGACGACATGGCGGTGTCGAAGGGACGCAGCAGGGTGATTTCCAGGCCGGTCTCCTCATGTACCTCGCGTTCAAGCGCGTTGTCGAAGGATTCGCCCGGATTTAGTTTTCCCCCGGGGAACTCCCATTTACCCGCATTATTTTTTGACGCCATGGAACGCCGGAGCACGAGGCACCGTTTATCCTTATCCATGACAATGGCCTTGACGGACAGCGAAAAAGGCAGGGCCTGTTCCTCGTTCATGACTGATATTCCTTTCGCGCTGTGCCCCCGTTGTCTTACTTGGAGGCCGGTTCGATAAAGCACAGCGTCTGCTGCTTCATCGAATCGGCGTAAAGCCGCGCCCGGGCGCCGGGGGCGATATCGTCCAGGTGCAGCAGCCGCACCACATCCGCATAGGGCTCTGCGCCCGGCAGCGCCTCCGCGAGGTGGTTGGGCGCTTCCAGGAAGAACCGGGACGCGAGCACCGAGTCCGCCTTGTCCGGAAACAGGGTCAGATAAAGCATCTCCATCTCCACCAGCTCGCTGAAAAAGTGCGTGCCCATGGACACGTCGGGCACCAGGTCTTCGCGCATGGCCACAATTTCACACAGGACCGACACGTTCTCGATCTCGGCGAAATTCACCGGCACGCCCAGCGAAGGTGTGGATGTGCCCCAGCGTCCCGGTCCGAGCAGCATTACTTGGGGATGCTGGCAGACGGCATCGCAGTGGGTCAACTGCCCGATAAGGCGCGCGATGCGGTGGCGCTCCTGCACGGGCAGTTGCCCGTAGGTTTCCGGGTTGACAAAGATAAAACGGTCCACCACGTCCGACCGCGTCTGGCCGATCACGGGCCCTGAGGAGCGCAGCAGTATCCGGTCCTCCGGGATATTGTCGGGCAGGGCCTCCGCCCGGGCGTTCCCTTTCACCTGCAGGGGCCTGCACTGGACGATGTTGATGCGGTATTCTTTCTCGGCGGCGAAATTCAGGGTAAACTCCACGTCCACCGGGTACCGGTAGGCCTTCTGGATAATTTCCAGCCCGTTGCGCATGTCCTCGACGAAATGGGTTTCCTTCAGGAACCGGTCGAAATTGATGAACAGGGGCGAGGCGCTCTGCCGCTCTCCCTGCCGGTTTCTCCGTTCCAGTTCCTGGTCGCGCATGGACACGAGGCGCCAGGAGGTGCACTGCCCGTTTTCTATGCGTTTAAGTACCTGGCCGAAATCCATCGTGGTCAGGTGGTTGGCGCCGAGGTCCAGCACGTCCACCTTGTGCTGATAATATTTCCGCCCTGCCGCACGTCCGCTCTCCGGGGTCTGCAGGGGAGCGTTAAGCGCGATGATGCGCGTGTAGTCGTCGTCGGCGCGGTTTACGGCGCGGGTGCCCAGGCCGAACACCAGGCGCACGATACCGGCCTCGGGGTCGATGTCCTCGTGCCAGACGTAGGGGTTGTAGGAAAAGGCGACGCCCGCCGCGTCCGGAAAGAACAGGTCCGCCCGCTGCACGCCCGAAACGCGCTGCACGAGCAGGCCCATCTGTTCTTCCTTGTCCAGCAGACCGTGGCACTTGCGGTAGGCCAGGGCGTCTTCGCTCATCGCGCTGGCGTAAACGGTGCGCACGGCCGACTTGAAGTCTTCCAGGCGTTGCTGGAAGGAGCCCTGGTTCGGACAAAACACGCTCTCATACTTACCGGCGAAGGCGTTGCCGAAATTGTCTTCCAGCAGGGAACTGGAACGCACAATGATGGGGGAGCACCCGAAATAATCCAGCATGCGCGCCAGTTCGTCCTCGGCCTCGCGGGGGAACACCCCCGTGATGATGCGCCGCCGGATCTGCTGGGCGCCCTCCAGGAAATCGCTGGCCGTTTTTTGACGGCGCCGGATCCACCAGCAACCGTTGCGCACTAAAAAGGTGTAGAAGACGTCCGCGCCGATATAGAAACTGTCATGACCTTCAAGAAGCCCGCGCCACCGCTCCGGCGCATGCCGTTTCAGAATGGCCTGGGCCAGGAGCATGCCGACCGCCTTGCCGCCGATCATGCCGGTCCCGATGACCCGCCGCCCGATGTCGAGCATGTCGTCCAGCGTGAGATATTCCCGCGCCAGCTCCAGGATGCGCGCGTCCCTGGAGATGACCATGCGCAGCAGGCGCTCGAAGAGCAGCCCCGCGTATTCGCTATTCCTCGCCTCCTCGGGGCCGAGCAGGAGATCCTGTGCCTGCAGGAAGGTCTTGTTCCAGGCGTCCAACGGGCGCACCGCGCAACCGACCGCCGAGGGCGGGGCAGTGTGCAGCACCCCGGCGATGGTGTAACTCTCTGAGATGGGCTGAAACGAGCGGCCGCTCCAATGATGCATCATGTGCATGGTCGGCGAGAAGCGCTGCTGGGTTTTCAATGGGCGCAGGTACAGCTCGCCTTCGTGCCGGTGCACGTCCACCATGACCTGCGCCGTGTCTCGGATGGGCATGACCGCCTCGTTCGAATGCAGGTCGCGCATCAGCGCGAAATAAGCGATGTCCCCCCGGTCGTACAGGTAGGGGCAGGTAAGCATGAAAAAATTGCAGAGCATCTGGTCGCTGTACCAGGTTTCCGCCAGGCTGGACAGCGAATCAAAGACATAGTAGGCGTCCCGGGGCGTCTCTTCAATGGCGTCGTGGACGGCGTCAAGAAAAGGTTCGAACCCGATGCGCGGGTCGAGATCGTAAATCTTGACATTGCCGGAAAAGTCGTCCGGCGTCAGGATCGGTGGATGGTTTGCGTAGCGCAGGTAGACTACCGGCCGCCCCGATGCCAGCCCGAACGCGCAGTACGGCCGCGCGAAAACCGCGTAATCCTCGACGTGATCCACGCGCCAGACCAGGTTGTCCCCCGAGATCAAACCGCGCAGCAGCTGATCCAGTTCCTGGAGGCCTGTGCTTAAATCCGTCTTTTTGACCACAGTGTGGTTCCTTTGGTCTGCCCTGAAAATTTCAAATAACACGTTGTAATCAATGAATGTAGAAGCGGCTTCCCAGCCGCTTTTATAACGCGGCGGGGACGCCGCGTCTACATTTTCATCGTTTCTGGGGAACGCAAAGTGTCATGAGGAACTGTCCCTACTTTGCGGGCTTAAATTGAAACACAGGGACTGTCCCAAATGAGCGACCAACGGAAGCGAGACGGGACTGCCCCTGTGTTTCATTCGTGACATTCCTTACATTATACGACACCCTGGTCAAGCATGGCGTCAGCCACCTTGACGAAGCCGGCGATGTTGGCGCCCATGACATAATTGCCGGGCTTGCCGTAGTCGGCCGCGGCTTCCGCCGCCTGGGTGTGAATCGCCATCATGATTTCCTGGAGCCGCCGGTCCACTTCTTCGCGCGGCCAGTTGGTGTGCTGCGAGTTCTGTGCCATTTCGAGGCCGGACACGGCCACGCCGCCGGCGTTGGCCGCCTTGCCCGGACCATACAGCAGGCCGTTCTGCAGGAAGACGTCCACACCTTCCGGGTCTGTCGGCATGTTCGCGCCTTCGGCCACAAGTTTGCAGCCCTGTTTTACTAGTAACGCCGCATCGGCGCCGGATATTTCGTTCTGCGTCGCCGAAGGGAAAGCGCATTCGCAGGGAATACTCCAGGGACGTTTCCCGTCCAGGTAGCTCGCCTTCGGGAAGCGGTCCACATATTCCTTGATGCGGCCCCGATAGACGTTCTTCAGTTCCATGACGTAGGCCAGTTTTTCCCCGTCGATGCCGTCGGGATCGTGGATGGTGCCGTTGGAATCGGAAAGGGAAACCGGCTTGGCGCCGAGTTCGTTCAGTTTCTCCACGGTATACTGCGCGACATTGCCGGAACCGGACACGGCGCATACTTTGCCTTCCAGGGTGTCGTCACAGGTGGCCAGCATGTTTTGCGCGAAATACACCGCGCCGTACCCTGTGGCTTCGGGACGGATCAGGGAACCGCCCCAGCTGAGCGCCTTACCCGTCAGCACGCCGGTGAACTCGTTGCGCAGACGCTTGTACTGGCCGAAAAGATAGCCGATTTCGCGGCCGCCCACGCCGATATCCCCGGCGGGAACGTCCGTGTTCGGGCCGATATGGCGCGCCAGCTCCGTCATGAAGGACTGGCAGAAACGCATCACTTCATTGTTGCTCTTGCCTTTCGGGTCGAAATCGGAGCCGCCCTTGCCGCCGCCCATGGGTAGCGTGGTCAGCGAATTTTTGAAAACCTGTTCAAAACCCAGGAACTTCAGAATGCCCAGGTACACGGTCGGATGGAAACGCAGACCGCCCTTGTACGGACCGATGGCACTGTTGAACTCGATGCGGAAACCGCGGTTGACCTGGATGCGGCCCTTATCATCGTGCCACGGCACGCGGAACATGAGTACGCGCTCGGGCTCCACCAGCCGCTCGAGAATGCGATGCTCTTCATATTCCGGGTGACGCTCCATTACCGGCTCGAGCGTTTCGAGCACTTCTTTTACCGCCTGGTGGAATTCGGGTTCGGCGGGATTCTTTCGTACCACCAATTCATAGACATTGGAAATATAGGACACGGTCTTCTCCTTGAGGCGGCCTTAACGGCCGGGGTCGTAGGGTGAATGTGCCGCTGTTTTCAGCAGTCTGCGGCGTAGCCTGTACCGGAACCTGACATCCGGTTGCGGGAAGTGTACACGCGCTGGCGCCGCGATGTCAAAAAAACATACCCGTCGATTCACATCCATGAAACAGGGGTAATCCTCAACTGACACCGGCGCAAAGCGTTTGACAGTGGTTCTCTGAATAGGAATTATCCGGCACTTTTGCCGGATAATGAAATGTATAAAAGAGCTTTATCGGCTTGTAATCGACAAAAAATAATGAAGTCAGCCATGGTGTTCACTCCTGTTCATACTGCTTGGTCTCACGTATGAGCACGCGTGTTATGAACCCATAAACGGCAGTTAATGCCAGGAAAGCCTCTTAAAAGAAAGGACCGAAAGGACTTAAGAGGCGTAAAGGACATACTAATCAGGAGAGCGGTTTACAGTCCTTTTCGTCCTTTATATCCTTCAAGTCCCTACGCTTCGTCCGGGACTTCGCCCGGAAGAAGTGACGCCCTTGGCGCAGCAAAAGTCAACACTACATACGAAAAAAAAGGTGAATAAAAACGCCCGCATCAACGCACTTCGCTTTTTATTATAAACAACCCCAAGTCGCGTCATTCCGGTTTTTTCGCGATCTCTGGCTCGGATCGAAGAACGGTACTGTACAACGCGAAAAAGACCGGAATCCAGATTCGTCGCACCGCAATGAATGCCCATTTCCCATCTTAAAAAATAAATCCGACACGGGCTGTTCCTCATGCGCGGCTTCCAAAGATAGATTCCGGTCTTTTCGCGGCTTGGCACACTCTTCGATACATTTCTTTTTCCCACCGCGAAAAACCGGAATGACGCGTTGTTTTTGGGTCTTTGAGACAAATCAAAACATGACACTCTTCTTGGTTACCTATACTTAAAGCAGAACTCATAATTAATTGTCAGCGAAATGACCCTAAGCGCCTTGGTTTGAAAACCACTTCTGAATCCAACGGCCGTTTTTAGGATGAATCGTGCTTCGTACTCGTGCTTCGTACTCGTGCTTCGTACTCGTGCTTCGTACTCGTGCTTCGTACTCGTGCTTCGTAATCGAATCTCTGTTCTGTTTTTTCCGATTACGAATACGAGTTACGAGCACGAATACGATGGGGCGTTGGGTTGTGGGCAGCGCCCGTATTAGGATCACGAAGGGAGGAGGACCCGGTTCGGCGGTTCACTGCCGGACAGGGCGGCGACGATATTTTCCGCCGCCATGCGCGCCATGGTGGCGCGCGTTTCCACGGTGGCGCTGCCCAGGTGCGGCAGCAGCACGGCCTGTTCTTGTTTCAGCAGTGCTGCGTGCACGGCGGGTTCGTGTTCATACACGTCGAGGCCTGCGGCGAAAATCAGGTCTTCCCGTAGCGCGGCGGACAAGTCCTCCTCTTTGATTACGGGGCCCCGGGAAGTGTTGACGATCAGGGCGCCACGTTTCATCTGTTTGAATTCCCGCAGGGTGAAGGCGTGGCGCGTTTCCGGGGTTAGGGGGCAGTGCAGGGTCAGGATATCCGATTCGCGAAGCAAAGTGTCTTTGTCAACGAGCCGGGCATGCAGCTGCCGCTCCGTTTCAGCATCGAGGCGGTTTGTGTCGCAGTAGAGGACGGGCATGTCAAAACCGAGGGCGCGACGCGCCACAGCGCGGCCGATGCGGCCCATGCCGAAAATGCCCAGCGTTTTGCCGTGCACCGACGCGCCCAGGAACTGGAGCGGTCCCCAGCCTTCCCACAACCCGGCGCGCAGGCAGCGTTCCGCTTCGCCTGTACGGCGCGCCGCGCCCAGGATCAGCGCCCAAGCCAGGTCCGCCGTGGCTTCCGTCAGGACGCCGGGCGTATTGGTTACCAAAATATTCCGCGCCGCAGCATCGGCCAGGTTAATATTGTCATAACCGACGGCCATATTCGCGATGATTTTCAACTGGTCGCCTGCGGCGTCCATGGCCTCCGCGTCCATCTTCTCCGTAATGGTGCAAAGCACGGCCGTCGCGCCCCGGAGGGCATCAAGAAGTACGGCCCGTGTCATGGGTCGTTCTTCCTCATGCCGTCGGACCTGTTCCGTGCCGAATGCGTGGACAAGCGTTTCAACCCCCGCCTCGGGTATACGGCGGGTAATCACGATTTTCATTTCCTTACCCTTTCTATTGAACGCGAATGAGGATGTGGGAACAACTGTGGGGCGGTGTCCTTAAACACGATCGGTGTCCATAAAGAAACAGGAGAACGCTAGGATATCGGTTCAGGCGGAATTGTATCAAGCGTTTCATCGGTATGCCTGACAGCGGAATGCGGAATGCGGAAGGCGGAATGAAATCATTCGGGGCGCGGCTCAGGTCAAGGCGCTTTTCTTGCGGGTCTTATGGGTCCTATAAGTCCTATGGATCCTATAAAAGGGGTTTCGCCTTTCGCCTTCCGCCTTCCGCATTCCCCGGCCCCCCTTACCTGTGTTCCGCCCAACGCAAGTGCATTTTTATAAAAAAAACAAATTTTAAGTAACCGATATCCTATACTGTGAATAATGCGTGTTTGATGGACCGTGTCTATATCAGTCAGATCTGGATGTGATGTATATCGCATTTAGCCCGAGAAAAAACAAGCGCCTCGTTTAAAGTTCTTGACTTTTCGTGAAATTTGATTTACCCTGTAGTGTAAGCGTTATTCAGGTAGTCTGGGATTTTTACTAAAATATGGAAACGCAAGGCGTTTCTTCTTGGGTGTCGTATTTATAAGAAACAAGTAATGTGAGGCGTCGGAGCCACGACAGTGAAGGGTTGAGGCAACAGGATATCTTTACATCGGTAGTCCTGTACCCGGTCTGCACGTTGGCGGTGTGCTTCGATGGAACAACAACGTAAGGAGTCTACGTGATGAAACCCTCTCGATTGTCTTTATCTGTTTTCCTATGCGCTATTGTGGTAACGTTTTTTGCCGCAGTAGACGCTGACGCGCAGGTCAGATTCGTGGACAAATCCGCCACGGGCGCGAACAACGGCACGTCGTGGCAGAACGCCTTTACGACGATTCAGCCCGCCATTGACGCCATGTTCGCCGCGGGCGGCGGCCAGGTGTGGGTCGCCGGTGCGCCGGGCGGCGTGGTCTACAATGAAGCGCGCACGGAATTGTGGGGCGGCCCGACCGCCTATGCCGGCTCGCTGGTCATGAAGGACAACGTCGCCGTGTATGGCGGGTTTGAAGGATGGCGCGGCGGCACGGGCCAGCAGGAAACCCTCCTGAACCAACGCGCGCCCGGCATCAATGTTACCGTCATCAACGGCGCCACGTCCCGCGCGGGCAGTCCCGCCTATCACGTGGTGGTGTTCGGCAAAGGCGCCGCCCCCACGGTGGGTTCAAGACTCGACGGGTTTCAGATTACGGGCGGTAACGCCGCGGGCGTATCGGGCGTGTATCATGCCTATCGCGGCGGCGGCATCTACAACTGGCGGTCCAACCCGGTCATCGCCAACTGCCGCATTTACGGCAATACCGCCAGCGTCAGCGGCGGCGGTGTGGCGAACGAAGGCATCTCGGGCGATGCGGCGGCCGCCCAGTACATCAACTGCGTGATTGACGGCAACACGGCCACGCGTAACCTAGACTGGCAGAGCAATCCGGCCCGAGGCGGCGGCGGCCTGTTCATCAATCTTTCCACGCCGCAAGTGATTCATTGCACCATCACGGCCAATACCGTGGGCTTGGGTGCGGCTGTGCCCGGCAACCCGAATCATGGTCTTACCAGCGGTGGTATCTTTAACGTGACCGTGGGCACCCTGCCCGCGACGGCCGGCTCGGTCCTTTCTGCCATCTCCTATGGCAACACAGGGAATGTCGGTATTGTAAATGCCGCCATCACCGGCGCCGTAAAGAACCTGACCTGTACCTATAGCGATATTGACGGCGGCCTCTATCCGGGCACGGGCAATATCAATGCACTCCCGAACTTCTCCGGCGCCGCGCCGTTCCCCTATCAGATCACCGGCGCGCCCTGTTTGAATACCGGTAGTTCGGCCATCACTGAGGACATTCGCCTGGTCCCGCGTCCGCTTGGCGGCGCGCGTGATATGGGCGCGTATGAATACAGCGCGAACGGGCCGTCGGCCGTGTGTGCGGCCTACACCGTGAACCTGGATGCCAGTTGTGCAGGCACCATGACAGCGGCCAACATTGACGGCGGCAGCATCGCCGAGGCGGGCATCTATAAGCGTATTGCCTCTCAGACCACTTTCGGCAGCGCCGATATCCCGAGCAAGACGGTGACCTTGACCATAACGGATCGAATCGGCCGCACGGCAACGTGCAACGCCACGGTGACCGTGAACGACCCGATCGCCCCGGTCATCACTTTCTGCCCGGGCAATCAGACACTGAACGCTAATGCCGCGTGCGTGGCGCCGGCGCCGAACCTGGCCGCGCTGGTAACCGCGACGGACAACTGCGGCATCGCGAGTATTACCCAATTCCCGGCCGCGGGCACGCTTCTGCCGCTCGGCCCCATCCCGATTCAAATCACGGTAACGGACGTGGGTGGCAATGCAGTGCCCTGCGGTCCTGTAGTGACGGTGGTGGATGTGACGCCGCCGGTGATTTCGGTTTGCCCGCCGCCCCAGTCGGCGGTCGGCGACGCCAACTGCCAGGCGGTCATGCCCAACTTCCTCCCGACCGGCGTGTATGCGGATAATTGTGGTGTCGCCAGTGTGGCCCAGAATCCCCCGGCCGGTACAATGGTGACGGGTACGCAAACCGTGACCATCACCGTGACGGATACGGCCGGGCTTACCGCCACCTGCAATACCACCTTAACCATTACGGACACGACCAACCCGGTCGCGGTGTGCAAGAACATCACAGTGAACTTGAGTTCGCCCACGATTAATGCCAATGCCATTGACGGCGGGAGCACGGACAACTGCGGCATCACCCAGTGGCTGATTGACGGTGCGGCAACCCGGACCTTTACGTGCGCCGACATGCCGTCGGTATCTGCAGTGTTGAATGTGCGGGACGGGGCGGGTAATTTGGCATCGTGCAACGCCACTGTAACGGTGGTGGACGATGTTCTGCCGGTTATTGCGATGAGTGGCGTGAGCCCGGTGACCGTCGAATGCGGCGCCACCTACACAGATGCTGGCGCCACCGCGAATGATAACTGCGACGGGCCATTGACCCCGAACGCGGTCAGCACTGTTGATACGGCCGTGCCCGGCAATTACACGGTGACCTACACCGTATCTGATGCCGCGGGTAACGCCGCGATACCGGTTGTGCGCCAGGTCAACGTGGTGGATACCACGGCGCCGGTCATCACCTTGGTGGGTGATGCGGAGGTAACGGTGGAATGCAGTACCAGTTACACCGATGCCGGTGCGACCGCTGATGACGTGTGCGACGGTGAGTTGACCGGTTCTATTTCTACGGTCAATCCGGTGGACGTGGATGTTGTCGGCGACTATACGGTCACCTATGATGTCAGCGATACGGCCCTTAATGCCGCGACCCAGGTGACGCGCACGGTGCATGTGGTGGATACCACCCTGCCGGTGATTACCCTGCTAGGCGACTCGGTTGTGTACGTGGACATGTTCAGTGTCTACACCGATGCTGGCGCCACCGCCGCTGACAGTTGCGGCGCTGTTGACCTGACCGGCAGCATTGTCACGGTGAATCCGGTGGACACCAATACTCCTGACACCTACACGGTCACTTATGATGTTGCCGACGCCCAGGGCAACGACGCGGTGCAGGTAACCCGCACGGTGATCGTGCTCGATACCTCACAACCGGATATCGTGCTGGTCCAAGTGGAAAGCGAATTGACTGTCGTGGTGACTTACAACAAGGACATGACGGGCGGTATCGGCATGGATGTTCCCGGCAACTACACGGTTTCCGGTTCCGGCATCGGCACCTTGTCCGCCAATCCCAGCAGTGTGGAAACGGTGAGCGGCACCGAATACCGTCTGGTTTGGGTGCGTCCCGATGAAATGTTCAACGGCGGCGATATTGTGATTACAGTAACGCCCTTCTCCGTCGAAGATTCGGCGGGCAACTTCATCCGCGACAATGAAGGTTCCGATCTTGGCGGCGCCATCGGCGAAGCGCCTGTGATTACCATGAACGGCTCCGATGAAACGCTCGAATGCAATACGGACATCTTCATTGAAGCAGGCGCCACCGCGGAAGACAACGTAGACGGTTCTGTGCCGGTAATTATTACCGGGGATGACCTGGTGAATACAGCTGTGCCCGACGCCTATATCGTTTCTTACGACGCCGAGGACGCCGCGGGCAATGCGGCCACAGTCACCCGGACCGTAACGGTGGCCGACACAGCCGCGCCGGTGATTGAACTGCTGGGCGAAGCCGTACTGCAGTTGGAATGCAACGTCGACATCTATGAAGAAGCCGGCGCGACAGCGGCGGATGTCTGTGAAGGCGACTTGACCAGTGCCATCGTCATTGGCGAGGGCGCCAATACCGCCGTCCTCGGCCTGCAGATCGTAACCTACAGCGTTTCCGACGGCGCCGGCAATACTGCCAACGCGGAGCGCGAGGTGACCGTCGCGGATACTACGGCTCCGTCCATCGCGCTGCTGGGCGACAACCCGGTGATCCTCACCGACGGCAGCCTCTATGTGGAAGCCGGTGCCGAGGCGTGGGACGAATGCGAAGGCGACCTGTCCGGCGCCATCGTTATCGACGGTGACGTGGCCAATACAAATGAAGTCGCCACGTATGTGCTCACCTACACGGTCAGTGACAGCTCCGCGAATTCGGTTGCGACGGCGCGCACCGTGGTGGTGAAGCCCGAAGACTGCGAGCTGGCTTATGAACTGACGGTGGACGTTAACCCGGTAACGCCGGGCGGCACCTCGACCTTCACCGCCGCCCCGTTGTCTGAAAATTGCAGCGCCGGGGAACTTCATTACATCTGGACGAAGAATGGCGAAGTGATCCCGGATGCGCCGGATGCGGCGATCTATGTCATCGAAAGCGCCGAGTTCACGGATACCGGGGCGTACAAGTGCAGCGTGAGTGATGCGTCGAGTTCGGTGGACACCAATGAAGTGGCGCTCATCGTCACTTCCGGTGTGCCCGTTGCGGGCGCCTTCGGCCTGCTCTTGGCAGCCGCCGCCTCCGCGCTCGCCGGTGTCGCCTCGCTGCGCAAGCGCCGCTAGTCAACTGTTGAATCAAGGCGGCGCTGACTGTAACGTCAGCGCCGCCCTTTGGGCTTTATTGAATCGATAAATAAGGTGATCAGTCAGATCGGTCGGATCTGTCCGATCAAAAAGGCAGTGTGGAATTATCTTTTGGGTGAGTGAACGCGCGGCCCATAACCGCAAAAAGAGAAGGAGTGCATTCATGACAGTAAAAACCAGAAGGTGTGCCGCCCCTCGGACGGTAGTTTTCGGCATGGCGTGCCTCGCGCTCGCCCTGATGGCCGTGTCGGCCACGGCGGCGCCGGTGAGGCTGGCTCGGTACGACTTCATTGTGAGCGGCCAGGAAGCCGATACCGGCCTTTTCGCCGTGCCCGCGGGCAGAAACCGCACCATTATCGTCACCGTGCATGCGCGCACAGACACCGGCCCCACAGCGGACTATGTCACGGTGGACTGGGCGAATCTGGACGGCGACGCCGGCGCGTTGCTGACCAAGGCGCGTCAGGCCATCCGCAGCGTGGCCCCCATGCATCAAAGCACGACGCTGTTATACCGCCATATTGACAACGCTGTTTCCGGCGATCACAGCGTCCGCATCCGTATGGCCAATGCCCTGACCGAGGCCAAGGTCGTGCATGTGCATGTCATGGGTAATCTGGACCCCGCATTCGCGCCTGTAGTGGGCGATACCAATGGCAAGGACGCCGCAAGCACGGGAACCACTCCCTTGATCAGTTCATTCATTGCCAACGTGGATTACCTGGTGGTAGACGCCGCCACGCACAACGCTGGCCCTTCGGCAAGTGTTACCGGCCGCGCGCCGGTCAAGACGTGGGACCAGCAGAACAATGCCACACCGTCCATCAAAGGTCTGACCGGGTATCTCGTGAAAACGGCCAACACGGCCCAGAATTTTTCATATACCTTGAACGTGAGCGACAACTGGAGTATCGTGGCGGTCCGTTTCCGCGCGGCCTATACCATTGACGCCAGCGCGGGCGCCAACGGCGCCATTACCCCGTCGGGCGAAGTGCCGGTCCTTTCCGGTGGCAGCCAGGCCTTCCAGGTGGATGCCAACGTGGATTACGTTATCGCCCAGGTGCTGGTGGACGGCGTGCCGGTAACCGAGGCAGGCGGTCTGGAGACCTATACATATACCTTTACCGGTGTGACGGCTGAGCACACCATTGAGGCCACTTTCAGCGGCAGGCCGGTCATTACCGTGGACCCGGCAACGGTGGATATGGAATGCGATACCACAGGGTATACCGAGCTGATGGCCATGGAAGGCGTATCCGCCAGCGATCCCGAGGACGGCGACCTGACCGCCTCCATTGTCATGAGCAATGTCACTTTCCCGCTGATCACCCCCGGCGTTTACACGATCCTCTACGATGTGGTTGACTTGGAAGGCACCCCGGCCGGTCAGAAACAGCGCGTGGTGACCATTGCCGACACCCTTGCGCCCGTGCTGAGCCTGAATGGCGCCGATACGATGAACTTGGAGTGCAACATTGACTCGTACGAAGAACCCGGCGCCACAGCGGTGGACCAGTGCGAAGGCGACCTTGAAGTGATTATTGGCGGTGACACAGTGGATACCGCCGTTACCGGCACCTATTTGATCACCTATGACGTTTCAGACAGCGTTCCCCTCGCAGCGGACACCTTGGTTCGCACGGTGAATGTCATGGACACCACCGGCCCGGTCATCACCCTGCTGGCAGCCAGCCCGGTCGTGTTGGACGGCGGCGCCCCCTACATCGAGCAGGGCGCCACGGCATGGGACGCTTGTGAAGGCGATATTCCGCCCGAATCCATTGTCATTGACAGCGGCAGCGTAAATACCGGCGTGATCGGTACGCATGTGGTTTCCTACACGGCCTCTGACGGTATAGGCAACCTCAACACGGCGTATCTCGATGTGATTGTCCAGCGCGAAACCTGCAAACTCATCGTCACCGCACCGGTTACGATCGTCAGTGCTTTGCCTGATGATGAGGTTACCCTCGAAGTGGCGCTGGATCCCGCCTCCTGCGCGGTCGGCGCCGTCAGCTACGAATGGAAGAAACAGGACATCGGCGGCGAGTTTATTGTGATTCCCGACGCCCTGAATTCCCCGATGTACACGATTGCGGCTGCCCAGCTGGAAGATTCCGGCGTCTATCGCTGCGACGTGTCGGATTCCATGTACACCGAGCCTTCGCCCGAAATCACCCTTACTGTGGGCACGGGCATCCCGGTGGCTGGTTTGGTGGGCCTTGCCCTTGCATCCGCCGTTACCGCCCTGGCAGGCGCGGTGGCCCTGCGTAAACGCGGCAAATAAACAACACTGATTCGCTTTTTACGGCGGCGCCGGAGTATCTAACGGCGCCGCCGTTTTACTGCCTCTGGCCCCCTAGTGTCAGATAACCTGTGTTCCCCAAAAAACGGCAGTCAGACTCAGGAGTGTTATTTAAACCAGAGAAAAAAAAGGACTGTAAAACGCTTTCCTGCATAGTGTTTCCTTTAAGTCTTTTTGGTCCTTTGGGTCCTTTCTTTTAAGAGGTTTTCCCTGCGTTAACAGCCGTTTTTAGGATGAAATCTTGTTGGCAAATGGAATCAACGTAATGGGGGGGGAAGAGATCCATCTGAACATCCGGACCGCACCGACAGGGTGAAATAAGGAAAGAGCGGGAACAAGCCCCGTATTAAAGAACTTCATTTTTAGTTTAAAAGAACCTCAACAAACGTCATTCCGGTTTTTTCGCGACCTGTGCCTTGTATCAAAGAACGCCGCCGGATAACGCGAAAAAGACCGGAATCCAGATTAAGTCACTTAAGGAGAGAATCTTCGTCTCGTAGGTCAGCAGTCTATGTTATTCCTGCTGATGGCTTTTATGATAGATTCCGGTCTTTTCGCGGCCTGGCCACACCCTTCGATACGGATCCCTTCTTCATCGCGAAAAACCGGAATGACGCGTTGTTTTGGGAATAGCGCAAATGAACCAGGACCTTACTCTCCCCTTTGTCCTATGCACGAGCGCTGTCCAGGTAGACGCCTTGATCGCCGGCGTTCATCAGATACAGAATATTTTGTCCGGCGACCCGGGTATTGCGTCTTGCTTTGCGTCAGCTTTGCGTCTTGCTTTTGTGCCCGGCGGAGGAATATGGTACACTGTGCCGGTACTTTCAAGAAGGAAGAAACCATGAAAAGAAAAATCGCACTTGCCGTAGTATTGTGTCTCGCGCTGTTTCTTGTGGCGGCCTGCAAGCCGGAACCCCCGCCCCCGCCGCCCCAGCCGGCGCCGCCGCCCGAACCCACTCCTGAAGAGTACCACCAGCAGTTGCGGAGCATCATGGGGGAAATGCTGATGTCTGGTATTCCCGCCCAGGATGATGTGTTGATACCGGATATTCTCAACCAATTGCAGGCGCGCAAGACGCAGTTGGGCGCGACCGAAAATGGCCGCGCCGCCCTGGGCATGGTTACCCGCGATATAGAAGAGTCCATCAAGGTGGCCCGGGAAGAAGAACGCTGGCGCAAACTGTCGGCGCTGTGCCGGGCCTACTTGGTGTTCCAACCGGATAATACCCGGTTTGAAAAGACCCGGGAATATGCCGACCTGATGGTGAAACGGCCTGTGTTGACCGTGACGGGCTTCATGGAGCTCGACAACGAACTCTATGTTTTTATCGATCTTTTTGATCCCACCGATGGGGTGACGACCGCCTACCGTGTCCGTGAAGGCGAGGAATTTCACAAGGTGTTGCGCCTCGTGAAAATTATCGGGAACCAGCAGTCCATCGAAGTGGAATACCTGCCCCTGAGTTATTCCTGGATCTGCATCGGCCCCAAGAAACGCGACGTGCTTGGCCCGGATCGCAAAATATAACCAGACCAGGGCAATAATTTTGCTCACAACAGTCCAAGGGAATGTGGTGCGTGCCCGATGGGTGCGAAGCGGTTTTGCAGGCCCCTTACAGAAGGCAAGTCGGGATGCAGAAAAATAGCGGCTGGTTTATTTATAAATTCGCGTGAGGCTATCATGTATCCGCAACGTACGGACAATAGGCCTGACTCGCATGCCTTTCTGTGGACGGTGGCATTGCTGTTGGCGCTCGCATGTGTTTTGGCTTACGCCAACACCTTCCGGGGGGAGTGGGTGTGGGATGATGCCTCCTCTGTTCTCCTCCACAAACATGTGCGCGACCCCGGAAAGTTCTTTCAACTGTTCCGGGAGGACCAGCACGCTTTCGGCAGGGGAGAGGGCAATTTTTACCGGCCACTGGTGTCCGTGTCTTTCATGGCGGACTATTGGCTTTCGGGCGGTCCGGGGCCGGAGGCCGAAGAAAATCCCAAGGGACCGGAAATCCCCACTTTCCCCTTTCATTTGACGAACATGCTCCTGCACCTGGCGGCGGCCCTTCTGTTCGCCCTGATGCTGCACCGTCTTGCCGCCCCGGCTTTCGTCCGCCTCGCGGCCCCGTTGATTTTCGTCGTGCATCCCCTGCATACGGAAGCGGTGGCCTACATCAGCGGGCGGGCCGACATGATGTCAGGCATGGCGATTTTCGCCGCCCTGTATTTTTCATACCGCGCCTTGCGTTCTGAAAGGCCCGCGTTCCCCTTGTCGGCCGCCGCGGCATGTTTCGCAGCGGGGCTGTTGAGCAAGGAGTCCACCCTCATCTATCCCTTTCTGCTTCTCCTGATGCTGCCGGTAATGCGGGACCAGGCGGGCAATGAAGGGAACAGGCCCTCCCGGCTCAGAACGGCCGCGCCGGCGGTCCTCGCCGGAGCTATGCTTGTCGTCTACCTGGCGCTGCGTGCGACCGTGCTTCGTTTCTCCGAGGGGGGGGGATCTGCCGCCGCGCCTGTTACGCAACGTCTGTTCGAGGCGGCCCAGGCCTTGGGGCTCTACCTGAAACTGCTTTTCGTGCCCACGGGCCTGCATATGGAACGGGTCCTGGACGATGTCTCCGGGGCGTACGTGCTGCTGGGCGTGGCGTTTCTCGTTGTAATGCTTGGGGCCATTATGTTTTACTGGCGCCGGGGTAATAAGCGCATTGCCGCGGGCTGTGCCTGGTTCCTGGTGGCCTGGCTGCCCATTTCCGGCGTTTTCCCGTTGAATGCCCCCATGGCCGAACATTGGATGTATGTGCCCATGGCAGGCTTCTGGTGGGCCCTGGCGGAAATGATTCACTCTCTTTGCGGGCGCGGGCGCGCGAGGCGTCTGGCCTGGACGGCGGTGGCTGTACTCTGCCTGGTTTTTATCGGCATGACCGCCCGGAGAAACCTGGACTGGCGGGACAATGTCACCCTGTTTCGGGCAACACTCCGCGAGAATCCGGAAAGCGCTCGTGTTCATTACAATCTCGCCGTCACCTACGAGGATCTGGAAAACAATTACGCGGGGGCCCGGCGGCATTATGAGCGTTATCTGGATATCCAGGCGCGCCACCGTGCGAAAGACCCGGAAGGGGCCCTCGCGGCCCCGCAGGATGAAATTGAGGCGCGGATGTCGTTGGGCAGGGTATTGATGCGCCTTCAGGAATATGAAGCGGCAGTGAACGTCTACGCCCCCCTGATCGGCCTGTCCAAACTGGAAGGCTGGAAGCAGGTGGCCGCGCTTGCGGCCTGTGAAACAGGCAAGGCCATGCTGGCCCTGGGCGAAGTCGGCCGGGCAACGGTCTATTTTCAGCAGGCGCTGGGGCTGGAGCCTGGACTGATGACCGATATCGAAAACAGCCTCTCAGGTGACCCTTTCAATGACTTTTACTGACAAGCCAATAGTTCCGCCAGGGAAACGGCTACATTTTGCCGGCATCGGGGGAACCGCCATGGTGGCCGGGGCGCGGCTTGCCCTTGAGGCGGGCTGTGAAGTGCGAGGCAGCGACGGACCCCTGTATCCCCCGGCATCGCGCATGGTTGCGGCCCTGGGTGTGTCGGTCGCGGAGGGGTACGCGGCGGCGAATCTCGACTGGAACCCGGACAGCGTCATCATCGGCAATGCCCTCAGCCGGGGAAATCCGGAGGTGGAGGCTGTGTTGTCCCGCCGCCTGCGCTATTTGAGCCTTCCCGAATGGCTGAAGGAAAACGTGTTGCGCCAGAGGCGTCCCGTGGCCATTTGCGGCACCCATGGCAAGACCACCACGACCGCCCTGACCGCGCATGTGCTTGACAGGGGCATGCCCGGTGTCGGCTACCTGATCGGCGGCGATGCCCTGGGCTTTCCCTTTTCCGCCCGGCTCGGTAATCCCGGCGCGCCATTCGTTATCGAGGGCGATGAATATGACACCGCATTCTTTGACAAGCGCGCCAAGTTCCTGCATTACATCCCGGAAATCGCCGTTGTCACCTCCATTGAGTTTGACCACGGGGATATATACAAGGATCTCGGAGAAATTGAAACCGCCTTTCAGCGCCTGCTCCGGCAGATTCCCGGAGAAGGCCTGGCGCTCCTGTGCGCTGATAACCATGCACTTTTTCTGGAAACGCACGCCTTTTCCAGGGTCGAGACCTACGGACTGGAAAGGAGAGCCGACTGGCGGGCCGCAATGAAACCTTTCCCAAACGGCGTCATCACCCTGGAAATCTGGCACCGGGAAACGAGGTGGGGGGAACTCACCCCATCGCTCTTCGGCAGGCACAACATGCAGAACACCCTGGCCGCGGTGGCTGTGGCCGCGACCCTGGGTATGGGCGCCGCCGATATTGCGGCCGCCGTAAACGATTTCCCGGGCGTGCGCAGACGCCTGGAAGTGTTCCTTGAAGCGGACGGTGCGGTTTTTGTCGATGATTTCGCCCACCACCCCACTGCCATACGGGAAACGATCGCCGCGGCGCGCACGCGCTGGCCGGAAAGACGCCTGCGCGCGGTGTTTGAGCCCCGCTCCAACACCACCGTCACCAACCGCTTCCAGAAAGAACTGGAAGAGGCCTTCTCCGGGGCGGATGAGGTGTGCCTGGGGCCGGTGCACCGTGGGGGGGCGATTCCCGACGCGGACCGTCTGGACACCGCCGGACTGGTGCAAAATCTGTGCCGGTCCGGGGTTTCCGCACAGGCCTTCGATGCCGTGCCGCCCATCGCTGAGTTCATTGCGGAAACGGTCGGGAATAATGACCTCGTCCTGATCATGAGCAATGGCGCTTTCGGCGGACTGTATGCGATGTTGCGGAATCGTTTTCCCAAAGGTTCGGGAACGGACCTTTCTGCCGACGGTTCTTAGTGCCGTTCGGGTCGGGATTGCCGGCCTAGAAGACAGGGGGGCCACCGTCCTCGGGCAGCGGAACCGTTATCAAACCGTCCATCATCGGGTCGCCCTGGGATTCTACGCCCGTGGTCGGCAATACGGGCCAATCGGTTTCCGGTTCCGGCGCTCTGCCCGCCAGGTACTCGGAAATAACATTCTTGTCCACGTTGTAGATGGTGTCGCGTATCTCTTCCAGGACGGCTTTTGTGCGCGTTTTTACCCCTTCATCGCGTGTGCTGCCTTCACTGATGTGCCCCGCGATGGCAAGCGCAAGATCGGTCAGCCGGAACGATAGCCGCTTCAATTCCTTTTGTGTTTCTTCGGATAACCCAAGGGCGTCCGGGTCGATGGCCATTTTATAATCCACAGGCTGGCCGGTTTCCTTAAGTTCAACGACCTTGGGGTCGCGGTTAAAAATCGCTTTATAGGAATCAAGAATATATTTCATATAAAGGTCTATGGCAAGGAGTTGCAGGAAAGGGTGCTCACTCGGGTGTGAGGCCACGGTGATCAAGGCATCCCTGAGGCGTTGGTCCCTGGCTGTGAGATACTGCGGCAGGGTCAGGGCCAACAGGCTGTCCGGCGCAAATCCGGGCACGGAACGCTCGAGCAGGAACTTTCTGAGAACCGGGTCGTCATCTTTGTTGATTAATATTTCAAATATTTCATCGGTTTCCCTGGGCGTATACGTGTATTGTCCCGAAGCATGCACCTTGATGGTATCCTCCTCGGTGTTGTCGATGTTTTCCCGGATGACCAGGGGAAGATATTCCAGGGCGATGGTAATGTTGCGCAGCACCTGCTGATCCACTTCGGCGGCCGGCTTGCCGAGCGCCTCCTGCTGGCGCGCCACAGAGACGCCCTCCCTGGCGGCGCGAAGCAGGTCGACCGTCCGCAGGTGGCGGAAGGATTCAAAGGGGTATTCCTGTCCCGGGGTGCGCAGGCCTTCGTTGATGCTCTGCATGCGCGGCGGTTGCGATTCGATCTGGGTGACAACCTCTTCCACCATCTGCCAGTAGGGGTAGCGGGTCCGTGCCGTGGGCGCGATAGGCTCCGCGGCCAAAATCGATACAATAAGACAGGTTGTCGAAATCAGCATGGTCGTTTCTCCATGGCCGGTTTTGTTTCTACCGTTGTGAAAATAATCTTGGAATGCAGGGACTGACGCAAGCGAATCCGCCCCGGCGGATGAGACGGGTCCGCTCTTAAAATTTAACTAACTCATTATAACTACACATGGTGTAATCACTAATTGTAGAAGCGGCTTCCAGCCGCTTTCAACGCGGCAAGATGCCGCGTCTACATTTTCATCGTTAATGGCGGACGCTGAAGGCCTTATGGAGGACAGCCCCTTTGTGTCCTGTTCGGCGGCAAATTCCTGTCATAGGGCACAGACTGTCCGGGGAATTCATATCCTTATAACGCGCAAATACTCTTCCGGGTTCACAATACCCGCCTTAATTTTTTCTCGACAATGGGCCGCCATGGTGTCGAAATGCTCCGAGGCGGCGATTTTCTCGGCGCCGGACTCCGTTTCAATCAGATTGCGCACCTTGGGCGTAATTTCAAACACTTCAAAAATACCGGTGCGGCCGCGGTTTCCTGTGAAGTGGCACGATTGGCATCCCTTTCCACGATATAGCCGCTTCACCGTTGCCGGCATGCCAATGGATTTCAGGAGGCTGGCTGACGGCTTGAACCCGTTCTTGCATTCCGGGCAGATCTTACGCACCAGTCGCTGTCCAATCACGGCGGTCATGGCTGTCGCGATCAGGAATGCGGGCACCCCCATGTTGCGCAGGGTGCTTATCGCTTCTACGGCGTCGTTGGTGTGCAGGGTGCTGAATACCAGGTGGCCCGTCATGGCGGCGCGGATGGCGATCTGGGCCGTCTCCGGGTCGCGTATCTCGCCCACCAGCAGCACGTCAATGTCCTGGCGCATGGCCGCGCGCAGGGTGTTCGCGAAGGTGACGTTGATGTCCGGGTCTATCTGGACCTGGTTAATGCCCGAAAGCTGGTATTCCACCGGGTCTTCCAGGGTCACGATGCTCTCCGTCATCACGTTTTTCTGGTTCAACGCCGCGTACAGCGTCGTGGTCTTGCCGCTGCCCGTGGGACCGGTTACCAGTATCATGCCGTAGGGCTGCTTGATGATGCGATGCATCGTCTTCTCGTCTTTTTCCCGGAGGCCCAAATCCTTGATCCCGGACAGCACTGCGCTCTGGTCCAGCAGCCGCAGCACGACACGCTCCCCCAGGTAGGTGGGAAGCGTGGCCACGCGCACGTCAACCTCCCGGTCGCCCAGTACCAGGCTGATGTGGCCGTCCTGGGGGTGGCGGGTTTCGGTAATGTCCAAATCGGAGATGATCTTGATACGGGACACCACGGCGGGGTATAGCGTTTCAGGGATGCTCATCACGTCATGCAGCACGGCATCGATTCGGTACCGCACGCGTGATTCGGGAGCCTGGGGGTCGATATGGATGTCGGTTGCGCCGGCGTTGATGGCCCCTTCAATAATCATGGACACCATCTGCACCACCGAGGCGCCGGCCGCCGCCCGGGCAATCTCCTCGAACCGTACTTCCGCCCCTGCGGCCCCGCCTTCCTGGATGACCGGCTTCTCCGCGCCGGCCGCCTTGCCCACCCCGTGGTCCGGAAAAGCGGCATCGATCTCCCGCGCCTGGTCGCGTTCCAGTTCCGCGTATCGGGTCTTGATTTCCGCTTCAATGTCTTCCGCGGCCGTGAGCAGGGCTTCAATCCGCTTGGCCAGGAATACCCCGACCTCCTGCAGGCGTTCGCGGGTCTGGGGGCTGACAACGAGCGTCACAAGGGTGTTTCCGGACAACTGCACGGGGAGCATCTGGTGTTTCAGCGCCAGGCTTTCCGGAACCGCCAAAAGCGCGTCGGCTTCGCTCGGCGTTTTGCCCAGCGGGGCGTATTCCATGTCGTATTGCCGCGCCAGCGCATGGGCAATGGCTTCACGGGTGATAAAGCCCTTTTCAAGCAGGATATTGCCCAGCAGCCTGCCGTTGCGCTTTTGGTCCGCCAGGGCCTGGTTCAGGTGCTTTTCCGACAGTTTGCCCATGGCCACGAGGGTCTGGCCGAGTGTTTCATGGGCGGTCCGGGCGGCCTTGGAATGGAATTCGTAGCGCAACACATTGTCGAGCGTGTCAAAGGTGATACGGCGGCGCTGGATTAACTGCTTGTACCAGGGCGTTCCGGTGCTCGCCTCATTCGCCTTCACCTCCTCCAGCTCTTCCCGCGTAATGATGTCCTGCCGGACAAGCTCTTCCCCGGTAAGCTGATAGCGATCATCTGGAGCCATGAATTTACCCTTCCGTACGGTTGCAGTACATTCGTTCATTATATGCGGAGTCGGGAATCAGCCGCAATTTTTGACCGTGATTCGGGCCTTTCTGCCCTTGCCGCATGTATTTTCCGCTGGTTTCTTCCAGAGGGGGAAATGCGGTATAGTAGGATCATGAGCGATAACAAGAAAGAAGTGGATAGCCTGGCGGCGCGATTTGGCATGATCTCCGCGAAGGAACTGCTTTCCGGCGAGCGTGCGCCCGCACCGGATCCCGAAAAGCCCGCAACACCGTCTTCCGTGTCGGGGGAAGAGGCACCGGAAAAAACAGGGGGCGTGCTGTCCCCGGGAATGGCCGGACAGTTGCGGGCGCGGTTGGGCCTGGAGGGGGACTATGCCGAACAAGGACGCGCCGGCGGCGATTCCGACGGTCCGCCTGAAATAGAAGCGGTGATTCCCGGGCAGGTCGTGGGAGACGACGGGTATGGATTTTTCCTGTACCGGCGGGCGTTTCCGTTGGACCATCTTGTGGGCGCGGTGCCTGTGGGTGCGGGACTGGCCTGTGACGGCGCCCAAATCGCCTTGAGCGCCTGCGACACCCGGCTGCGCACTTTCGACCCACTGAAGACCTGCTATGTGGACACGGAAACCACCGGCCTGGCCGGCGGCGCGGGAACCGTGGCCTTTTTGGTTGGACTCGGTTATTTCCGCGAAGATGCCTTCATCCTCGAGCAGTGCTTCATGCGCGACTATGACGATGAGGGGGCCATGCTGGAGTACCTGGCGGAAAGATTCGCGGAATTCGACTGCGTGGTCAGCTACAACGGGAAGAGTTTCGACCTGCCCCTGCTGCGGGCCCGCTGCGTGCAGCACCGCCTGCCCGCGCCCTTCAAGGAGGCCGCCCACTATGACCTGGTCCACGCCGTCCGGCGGGTCTGGAAACAGCGGTTGAGCGACTGCAGCCTGAACAATATCGAACGGCTCGTGCTGGCCTTTCACCGCGAGGGGGACGTGCCCGGCTTTCTCATCCCCGGGATATGGCTTGACTACCTGGTCTACCGGGACGCGCGGCCCTTGGAAGGCGTGTTTTATCATCACGCCATGGATATCGTTTCCCTGGCGGCCCTGGCGGGTCACCTGTCCCAGCGTCTTGCTGCCACGGACGGCCCCGCCTTCCACCATGCCGAAGACCAGCTTTCCCTGATCCGGCTCTATTATAAAAACAAGGAATACGCGTCGGTTATGGAACACACCCGCGCGTTTCTGGAAGTATCCCAGGTTACGGATGACTTGCGCCGGGAGTGCCTGCATCTTCTGGGTAAGGCCGCTAAAAAGCTCAACCGCTTCGATGACATGTACGAGACCTGGAAACAACTCCACGAGGAGTATCCGGAAGACTGTGAAGGCGCGGCGGAACTGGCCAAGTTTCTGGAGCACCAGTTCCGCAATCCCCGTGGCGCCGCCGAAATATGCCGCGAAACCCTGCAGGCTATCGAGGCTTCAAAAGGTCTGCCGGGCTTGTCTGGCGATTTCCGTATCTCCGCCCTGCGCGGCCGCCTGAAACGGCTCGAAGCCAAAATAGACCGTCGTTTTAAGCCGAAACGCGGGGAAGAAGACGAGTTCTTTGACGCGTGAATGCACCAATCGTGATGATGAAATGGCAGTCCGGGAGCACGGCGGCCCCGGCGCAAACTGCGCCGGGACTCCGTGCCGTCAGTGGCGTCCCGTCCCTGGATCGTAAACGCTCACCGCTCTGTTCCCTTGCTCACCGGAGAGTGCGTTTTACCCCTGAACCATTAGTCCTTTTCCCCGTTCTTATCCCAGCCGCTGAAATCCAATTCGCGTTTTACAGGTCTGCTGGTCTTGCGTCTCCATGGCCAGCGCCCGTTCAAAATCGAAGACGCTGACCTTGCCGTGTTCATCCCGGCCGCAGGCCAGCCGGGCCGCGTTCAAAATCACGTTCTTGATCTCTCCGCCGGATAGATCCATTTCGCTCAGCCGGGCGACGCTTACATCGTCGGCCAGCGGCAGGCGACCGGGCAGCAGCTTCCGCCACAGCCGTTCGCGCAGGGCGCGGTCCGGCCGGGGAAATTCCACCTTCGCGCTGATGCGCCGTTCGAAGGCCTTGTCCAGCGAGGTTTTCCGGTTCGTGGCTAGAATACATACCCCTTCAAAACGCTCGATTTCCTGCAACAACACGTTCACGTTCCGCACTTCCCAGTTGTACCGTGCGCTGTCCCGGTCATAGAACATGGCGTCCGCCTCGTCCCAGAACAGCACCGCCTCGGCCTGCCGGGCCTTGCGGAAAGCTTTTACAATATTTTTTTCCGTCTGGCCCACAAAGCAGTTCTGGATTTGCGAGTAGTCCGCCGCCAGCAGCGGCCGGCCCAGCTCGGAGGCGATCGCTTCCGCCGTGGCGGTTTTGCCCGTGCCCGGGGGACCGTAGAAAAGCAGTGTCGCCCCGCGACCGTAATGGAACACCTCGCCCAGACCCCAGTCATCGAGCAGTCTGGCGGCGTGGCGCACATGGTCGAGTGCCATTCGCACGGCGGAATAGGTGGATTCCGGCAGTGCCAGGTCCGACAGGCGCAGGCGCGGCGTGCGCAGGCTGCTGTCCCACTTGTCGGCGGCGCGCGCCTGCTGGATGCCCAGCAGCTGCAGCGACTTGGCCGTCAGTTCGAATTCGACACCCTGCACGGCGCCGGCGTTTTCACTGAACAGGTTGTCGTTGCCGCCGCAAGGCTGGATATACCCGCCCCGGACGAGGGGCGCGTGGGAGAGCAGGCGGTCAAGCATGGCGTGGTACAGTTCGGGCATCCGGCAGATGGCCCGGCAAAGCCCGGCGCCCGAGAACAAATCGTCATCGGTGTTGATGTGATGCAGCGCCTTGCCCATCAGCGCGAGGATCACGGTCCAGTCATGCGGGTTTTCCGGGAAGCACTTTCGGGCGCGGCTCAGGTTCCAATCCGGGTGCCGCTCCAGGATTTGGTCCAGGGAATGCAGCAGCGAATCCTGTTTGCGGCGGCACTTCAAAAATTCCTGCTGCGCGCCGTAGCCGCGCAGGATGCCGTTCAGCGCGTCGCTCTTCTTGCGCATGATCCCGGTCAGACGCGCCAGGAAGGGCTGGAGCTCGTCCTCATAGCGGAAGGCCGCCTGGTCTCGGCCTGGACCGTGGTTGAGAAGCGCGTTGTGCGCTATGTCCGGCGATATGGATATGTTGCGGTCCCGCAGGTCTTCGTCCGGGTCGTCACAGACCACGATGCCTTTCCGGATGAGTGTTCCCGTTTCCGAAAGGGCGCGCAGCGCGCGCAGGGAGTGCGTGGGCGTAAGGCAGAGGGCGCTGATCACATCGCTGATGTCCGTAATCCCCTGGGGCCAGAGCCCATAGGCATGGAGTAGCAATACCATCATGATTTCCGTTTCGATGCGGTTCAGGCGCGCGTCACGGCACTGTTTCACCAGGGTCACCGTGTCGGGCGTAGCCTTGAAACGCTGCCGCCAGGCGCGTTCGAGTTTTCCCAGTGACGCGGTCTGCTTCGAACCGGTCTCCGGGGCCGCGTCGGTAAACATGGATCCTTGGCCGGACAGGTCGCGGCGCGCCTTGAAGACCGCATAGGCGGCTTCCAGGAGTTGATCGTTATTCTTGAAGGGCGTTGTGGGGTCGGGGTCCTCGCGGCGGGTGTTGAGAAATGGGCCTTGGTTCACCTGTTTCGAAATTCTGTAGGGTCTGGTCATGGTGCCTCCTTGAAGAATATGAATGAAGCATGTTTCATGCCAACCAATGGGCGGCCCTTGTAGTTGCGTTGCGCCCGTAAAACGGATCTTGAATTCCCGGGGCCGCATAGTCAATAATTAATCAGATATAAATCAATTTTTGAATAGTATGGCGTTTGAGGAAAACGTTTGGAGGGAAATACAAACTCCGAAACATGAACAGGGAGGATCAAGAATGGGCGCACTACCCGCAAACCACATTGTTCTGACGGAAAACGGTGTTGGCGGCGCCTGCGCGGCCGCCGCCGTGCTGATGAAGTATCCCCAGGCGCGCCTGCAGATTACGAGCGTCTACCATATTCCAAGAGCGCTGGAAGCGCTTGTGGCCGAGGACTTTTCGGGCGCCGCCCATGTATGCGGCATGGCCGAGGCCCTGCCGGAGGATGCCGTGCTGGAGGGGCTTCAAGCCCTGGCCGGCAACGCGTCCATCGCCTGGTATGCGGGCGTCGTGCCCCCTGAACTCCGGGCGCAGGTGGAAGGGTTGGGGCGCCGGGTAAAAGTTCACGACTCCGGGGGCGGCACCGACACGGAAGCGGTCCTGGCCGTCCTGCGTCCGAAGGATCAGGCACGAAGCTTGCTTCTGCAGGAAGTGGCCGAAGAAGGGTTGCGGGACAAACAGCCCCGCTCGGAACTGCACGCCTATTGCCATGACCTGGTGCAGGCGGCGAACCGGCGCTATTTCTTCTTCGGCGATGACGGGCTTAACGAAAAGGCCTTCCGCTTCCTGGCGGGACTGGAGGAAAAGAGTCGTGAACTGGACCGGGCGGTCGAGCAGTATCTGCAGACCAAGAATGAGACCTACGCCCAGGGTTCGAGCAAGGCTATAAAAGCCATGCGCAAGATGATGGGCAGGATGGGGCCGGTGCCTGAACCGGTGCTCATCTTGGGGCCGACCGGCTCCGGCAAGGAACTAATGGCGAAAACCCTGCATATCACCAGCGGGCGCACCGGCCCCTTCGTGCCGGTCAACTGCGCTGTGCTGGGGGGCAACCTGCCCCTTGTCGAGGACCGGCTCTTCGGCCATGTCCAAGGCGCCTTCACCGGCGCGGACAGCGAAGGCCTGGGTGCTTTCGACGAGGCCGACGGCGGCACCCTGTTCCTCGACGAGATCGGCGAACTGCCCCTATCCGTACAGGCCCAGCTGCTGCGTGTGCTCGAAGACAAGGAGGTCCGGCCCGTCGGCAGCATGAAAACCCATCCCGTCGATGTGCGCATCATCGCCGCCACCCACCGCGACCTCACCCGGATGGTCCGGGAAAACCGCTTCCGGGAGGACCTGTACTACCGGATCAACCTCCTGACCCTGCGCGTGCCGCCCCTGCGGGAACGCACCGAGGACATGAAAAGCATCGCCAAGGAGATCCTGGCCCAGTTGGAAAAGAACAAGCATCCCCTGAAACTGGACCGTAGGGACTGGGAGGTTCTCCATGCCTACGAGTGGCCGGGCAATGTGCGCCAGTTCCTGAACGTGCTCAAGCGCGCCGCCTACCTACAACGTCGCGTGGCGGAAGTGCTCGAGGAGGAGAAACTGCTCTACGCGGGCAAAGACGAGGACGGCGCCGGGCCGGACCTGTTTCGCCCCGCGCGCAAGGAGGACGTCGTCCCGGCGGATAAAATATACGGCATGTATGTGAAACATGTGCTCGGCCTGTTTGAGGGAAATATTACCCAGGCGGCACGGGCATTGAATATCGCGCCGAATACGGTGCGGAAAAATATCGAACAACCTTAAACAAGGCGTGGATCATGTGTAAGAGTCTGCGCGAATATTTAAAAGATGGAAAAGGCAGAGAAATCACCGGTTATGGACAAGTTGTACGAGAAGAACGTTTCTTTTGTGCCGTCCTGTTCCATCTGTTGATAAGTGATCGGGACTTTCTTGATGAATCCTCTCGTTCCCAAGTTCTACTTGGGAACGCACTCTCCCGCGAAGTTCAACTTCGCAATCATGTTCGAGTGCTGCAATGCAACGGGCAGACCAATACGAGAAGAGAAATAGAATTTCAAGAGAGATTGCGTTCCCAAATGGAATTTTGGAACGAGAAAAAGCAACATTAAACAAGGAGCGGATTATGTGTAAGAGTCTTCGCGAATTTGTAAGAGATGAAAATGATGAAGTTATCATCAGTTATGGACAAGTTGTACGAGAAGAACGTTTCTTTTGTGCTGTCCTGTTTCACTTACTGATAAGTGATCTGGGCTTTCTTGACAGTTTTCTAAAGAAATGTGGCGTACTGGAAGTCGATCTTTCAGAGGTGCGTGTATTTATCGAGTATGCCATGGCACGCGATCTCTGGAATAGCATGGAAGGCCATGAGAACGTCAATCATAACAGAGTACTGTTCTTGAAAGAATATGTACCGAGTCTAAAAGAATATATTCCGAAAGACTTTAACTCGGACAGCATAAGGGAATTTAATCAACGGCTTGTCGCAGGACCATCTCTATCGAACCGATTCATCCAAAGTCCGGGGTGTTGGAGTATGGAAAAGGTGGAAAGTCTGATTCTCGGCGGTGAATGTGAAGTTGAAGGCGCGTGTATGCTCAAGTGGGCATTCAATATCAAACCCGATATCGTTATCGAATACAGCAATAACCATGCTGTGTGTATTGAAGCAAAAGTAGAATCGGACGAAGACATGTACAAGTTCGAGAATAGATACAAGATAACGGCAAAGCAGACCGAGGTACAGAAATTCTTGATGAAGAAAATTCTGGGGTACGAGACCAAACACGTCTTTTTGAGAAATAGTAATAAGGAAAGCAGAAGAGGATCGAACGAAAAGGAGTTATGCTTATCTTGGACGGAGGTGTTTCCCGCTAAGACCAATGGCATTCTAAACGTAGATGAAAACCCAATGGTGAAGATGGCAAAAAAGCGGCTCTTAAAGATAAGCGGGGGAAAATAGATGTCCATAACATGTACCATCCATCGCGGCACCCATGAAATCGGCGGTACATGCATTGAATTGTCCTCAGGCAATACCCGTATCATTCTCGACATCGGCATGCCGCTGGTAAATCCCGACGGCACCGAATTCCGTATAAAAGATTATGACGGTCTTAGCGGTGCGGAATTGAGGGACCGGAAGGTCTTGCCTTGTGTGGAGGGGCTCTATGATTGGGAAACGCCGACGGTGGATGCCGTGCTGATTTCCCATGCCCATCAGGACCATTACGGGTTCTTGAGTCATATTCATCCCGACATCCCTGTATATATGAGCGCGGGCAGCTTGAAACTGGTGGAGATCACCGCCGCGTTTATCGGCAAGAAATCTCCCTGTAACAACACGCTGTGTTTTTCCTGGCCGTCCTGCTTCCAAATCGGCGCGTTTACAATCCGGCCGCACCTGGTGGACCACAGCAGTTTCAGCGCCTTCGCCTTTGAGATTGAAGCGGAAGGAAAGCGAATCTTTTATTCCGGCGATTTTCGCGACCACGGGTACCTGGGCAAGGCCATGGGATGGCTCTATCGCAGGGTTTCCCCGGGTGTGGACGCCTTGATCATGGAAGGCACCATGCTGGGCAGGGAAAACGGGCGGGCACGAACCGAAAGCGTTCTTGCTTCGGAGGCGGCGGAACTATGCAAAAACACGCCCGGAGCCGTGCTCGTGTATCAGTCCGGCCAGAATCTCAGCCGGGCGGTCGCCTTCTATAAGGCCGCGCGCGTTTCCAAGCGTCAATGCGTTTTCGATGTGTACATGGCCCATGTCCTCGATGAAGTCGCCCATTCTCCCGGCGGCGAGGGTTTCCCTGATCCGGGCAATCTGGAATTCCCGGATATACGGGTCTGGTACCCGAAACGGCTGACCCAAATGCTCAAGGATAAGAAGCGGGCGTCGATCGTCCAGCGTCATCAGCATCGCAAGATGACCTTGGAGGAAGTACCAAAAAATCCGAAGAAAGCGCTGTTGTTCGTGCGTCCCGGGATGGAGGACGAACTTGCTTCCCTGAAGTGGCTCGACGGCGGCACGCTGATTTACTCCCTATGGGAAGGCTATAAAGACCAGGAGAAGACACGCACGTTCCTGAATGCGTTGCAGGCCCAAGGCGTCAGGGTGATAGATCTCCATACCAGCGGCCACGCGGACATTCCCACCCTCAAACGCATGGCATACAAGTTGCAGCCGAAATGCATCGTGCCTGTCCACACCTTCCACCGGGACAGGTACGCCGAGTTGTTTCCTTTTCCCGTGGCGGAACTCGAAGATGGATGTCTCGAACTCTAAAAGAATTCCGCCTCTCATAGGTCCCATAGGTCCTATAGGTCCCATACCTTGCCCTTTCTCCTCTCCGGAGCGCGCAGCGGTTGTTTTGGACCGCCCGACAGGGATACCATAGCCTTCTGCGTGGCATTCCATTAACTCTTCATGAAGGAAACGTCTTATGCTGAAACAGACCCTGATTCATCCCGATATCCTGGAAGCCCTGGCGGCGGCAGGACATGGTTCCAAAATCCTGATTACCGACGGCAATTACCCGGCCAGCACGATGCTGGGCGAGAACGCGTCGCTGGTATACCTGAACCTGGCGCCCGGCATGCCCACGGTCACGGACGTGCTGCGGGTGCTGCTGACGGCAATCCCCGTGGAGGACGCCGCGGTGATGGAACCGTCGGAGGGGCCGGAGCCCGCGATTTTTGACGAGTTCCGCAAACTGCTGCCCGGCATCGCCCTGACCGGGTATGACCGTTTTACCTTTTACGAGGAGGCCTCGGGTTCGGACACGTGCCTGCAGATTGTCACCGGGGAACAGCGCATTTACGCCAACCTGCTGCTGACCATCGGCGTGGTGCTCTGATCCTCCGGGGCGGCTTGATGTCGTTTCCCGCGTCTGGCATACTTGCGTAAACATCGTAGTATCAACATCAGCCTGATGGAAAGGGAAATTACCATGAACTCCGTAGACCGCCGTGATTTTTTGAAGCATGCCGTTTTGGCCTCCGCCGTGGCCGGTACCGCCGGATTTTCCATCAACGCCCGGGGCGCCAATGAGCGCGTCATTCTGGGGCTGATGGGCCTGCGCGGCCGGGGCAGTTTCCTGGCGCCCCTTGCGGCCACCCGGGACGACGTGGAACTGCGGTACCTTGCCGACCCGGACACCAATTTCTTCGAAGCCCGGGCGTCCGCTATTGAGAAAAATACCGGGAAACGGCCGACGTGCATGCAGGATTTCCGGGGGATGCTGGACGACCCGGAACTGGACGGGATCCTGATGGCCACCCCGGACCATTGGCACGCGCTGGGTACGGTGTGGGCCTGCCAGGCGGGCAAGGACGTCTACGTCGAGAAGCCCGCGTCCCACAACATCTGGGAAGGGCAGCAGATGGTGAAGGCCGCACGCAAGTTCAACCGCGTCGTTCAGATGGGTACCCAGAACCGCAGCGCGGAGTATTGCCAGAAGGCCTACGAACATATCCACTCCAAGGAATTCGGCGAGGTCCATTTCGTGCGGGTCGTGAACAGCAAGCAGCACGGCAACATCGGGAAGAAGGAAAATAAGGAGGTGCCGCCGGGGGTGGATTACGACATGTGGCTGGGCCCGGCGCCGATGCGGCCCTTCAATGAAAACCATTTCCATTACGCCTGGCACTGGCTCTGGGCCTATTCGGGCGGCGATATCATCAATGACGGCATCCACCAGATCGACATCGCCCATTGGATGATTGACCAGCCCCTTCCCCGGAAGGTGTGTTCGGCCGGGGGCAAATATTTCTTCGACGATGACCAGGAGGCCCCGGACACCCACACGGTCAACTGGGAATTCGACAAGCTTGCCATGGTGTTTGAGCAGACCCTCTGGGCGCCTTACATGAAAAAGACGCCCATGGAGGTGCGCGACCTCGACATGCTTCCGAACTGGCGGTTCAGCGGCACGCGCATCGAGGTCTACGGCACGGAACAATTCATGATCCTCGGGCGTCACGGCGGCGGCTGGGAAGTGTTCGACAAGGACGGGAATTCCGTGAAGGTGGAGCATGGTTACTTTGAACGGTCGAACACGGAACACCTGGGCAACTTTATCGACTGTATCCGCAGCCGTGAGAAGCCGCGTGCCGACATCGAATTCGGACACCGTTCCACGCTCTTGTCCCATTACGGCAATATTGCCTACCGCACCGGCCGCAAGCTGACCATCGACCCCGCCACCGAGGGTTTTGTCAATGACGACGAGGCCAACGGCTATGTAAAACGGGAGTACCGGGAGCCCTGGGTGGTTCCGGAAATTGCATGAGGCCGCGTGCGAAGGACTCGTGCGGACCGATAAAAGGACATGGTCCCATTTGTGGAAAATGAAGAACTAGGCCGTCTCTTTGACGAAATCGCGTTTTGGCTGGAAATTGCCGGGGACAACCCTTTCAAGATCCGGTCCTACGCCCAAGCCTCCCGCGTTCTTTCTAAACTGGGCGAACCCGTGGGAGCCCTGTATCGTGACGGTCGCCTGCGGGAACTGGAAGGCATCGGTGAAGCCATCGAGAAGAAAGTGGGGGAGTTGCTGGAAACAGGCAAACTGGCGTACCTCGAAAAACTGCGCGCCCGCTTTCCTGAAGGTCTTCTGGCGCTGTCGAAGCTCCAGGGTATCGGCGCGAAAAGCATCAAGCATCTGTATGAAACCCTGCGCGTGGACTCGCCAGAAACGCTGCGGGCAGCCTGTGAGCGCGGTGATGTGGCGAAGCTCAAGGGCTACGGGAAGAAAAAGCAGGAAAAGATTATGGAGGCTCTTGATTTCCAGGAGGCCCAGCGGGACCGGTTTCATCTCCATACCGCCTGGAACCAAGCCAACGCGCTCTTTCGCCACTTGGGCACCCACCCGACCCTGCAGAATCTCGCCGTGACGGGTAGCCTGCGCCGCTACAAGGAGACCGTGAGCGATATCGATCTGCTGGCCGCCGGTGAGGATGCGGACGCCCTGGTCAACCATTTCCTGGAATCCCCGGAAGTGGGCCGTGTCCTTTCCACGGGACCGGACAAGAGCGCCGTCGTCACCACATCGGATATCCCGGTGGAACTCCGGGTGGTGCCGGACGGGCAGTGGCCCTTTGCTCTGCTACATTTTTCGGGCAGCAAAGCGCATCTCGCCCAACTCCGGGAACGCGCGGCGGCGGTGGAGCTGAAACTTACCGAACGGGGCCTGTTCCGAAAGGATGGGTCTGCAGTACCCTGCAATGACGAAGAAGACATCTACCAAGCCCTGGGACTGCCCTACATTCCGCCCGAACTGCGCGAGGGCAGGCACGAATTTGATCTGCCGGATTCAGGACGGCTTCTTGAAGAGGCGGATATCATCGGAACCCTGCATTGCCACTCAACCTGGAGCGACGGAGTCAACACCATTGCGGAACTCGCCGAAGCGGCGGAAACAATGGGGTACGCCTATATCGTAATCACCGATCACAGCCAGGCGTCGGCCATCGTGCGGGGTATGCCTGGGGAGAGCGTGCGCGCCCAGCACCTGGAGATTGATGCCCTGAACAAGCGCCTGAAAAAAATCCGCATCATCAAGGGGATAGAAGCGGATATCCTGGGCGACGGCTCCCTTGATTACGAGCCCGGCATACTGGATTCCTTTGAGTTCGTTATCGCTTCTATTCACGGCGGTTTTGACATGACCGAGGAGGAAACGGCGCAGCGGCTCATTCGCGCCATCGAGAATCCGCATGCCTCCGTTATTGGCCATCTCACGGGGCGCCTGCTGCTTTCGCGCAAGGGATACCCGGTACCGGTGGACAAGATTGTGGATGCCGCCATCGCCAACGGGGTTGCCCTGGAAATCAACGCCAACCCGCGCCGCCTCGATATGGACTGGCGCCACCTGCGCGAAGCGGCGGACAAGGGGGCCATGTTTGCCATCGGTCCCGACGCGCACCGCATTGCCGGACTCCACAACATGCGTTTCGGCGTTGCCATCGCCCGCAAGGGCGGACTGACGCCGGACCGGCTCCTGAACTGCAAACCTGCGGAGGAGATTATTCGATGGCGCGGAAGACCGTAATTTCGCAAAAGGAAAAGGAGCGGGCTGTCGCGCTCTTCGAGATCTTCCGGGAGACCTATCCGGAGGTCCGGTGTACCCTGGACTATCGTTCCCCCTTCCAGTTACTGGTCATGACCATTTTGGCGGCCCAATGCACGGATGCGCGGGTCAACGTTGTGTGCAGTGACCTGTTTAAGCGCTTCAAGAATCCCCGTGACTTCGCGGAGACAGCGCCGGGCGTGCTGGAAGAGGCCATACGATCCTGCGGTTTTTTCAATCAGAAGGCCCGGTCCATCCGGGAAAGCGCTCGCATGCTGCTTGATGAGTATAACGGGGAAGTGCCTGCGGATATGGAGGCGCTGCTGCGCCTGCCCGGCGTGGGACGCAAGATCGCCAACGCGGTGCTGGGCGAATGTTTTGGCGTGCAAGGCGTGATTGTGGATACCCACTGCCGGCGCGTCACCAACCGTCTGGGTTTCACGCGCCACCAGGATCCGACGAAAATCGAACGGGACCTTATGGCTCTTTGGCCCCCGGAACACTGGACCATTTACTCCCACTATATGGTGTTTCACGGTCGTGCCGTGTGCCAGGCCCGTTCGCCGAAATGCGCCGCCTGTCCCGCCCGGGAATTGTGCCTCTGGCCGAAAAAAAACGTGCGGAAAACGTCATGACCAAGGGAAAAACAAAAAAAGCGTCCCAGGAACTGCAACCGGAACGGAATTCCCATCCCGGCCTTCTTCTGGCCTTCGTAGTTTTGTATGTGATCGTGGTTTTAGGCATAGATGCGCTGGCCGCGCTTCAGGTGTCATGGCCGTTTGACTGGACCGTTTTTCAATGGCGACCCGACGACTGCTGGCGTTTTTTATCGCTTGATCCGCCCTTGTGGACGCGCACGTCGGCAATACGGTCTTTTGACCTTTTCAAATTCCTGTTCTGGCTGATGGTGCCATTCTGCTGTTGCCTGCGCCGTATGGAATGGCCCTGGTTTTCCATGCGGAGCTGGAAGCGAAATGACTGGATACTGTTGGCGATTTTTCTGGCCGGCAGCGCTGTCGCAGTGTTAAGTATCCGCTACATACCGTCGCTTCGGCGTGCCTATCCAGGCTTGAGCCATCTGCCTTGGGCGGTGCGTGGACCCCGGGGTCTTACCGCCCTCGTATGGACGGCCTCGTGGCTGGTCGGGTGGGAATTTCTGCATCGCTACGTCCTGCTGCGCTCCGCCTCCGCACGGTTTCCACGCTTTGGCTGGCTGCTCGTGCCGCTCTCCGAAGTGCTGTATCACTTGCAGAAGCCCCTGCTGGAGGCGGCCGGCATGGGGCTTTTCTCACTGGTGCTGACCTGGTGGAGCCTGAAGCGGAAAAATGTGTT
>JAAYBJ010000280.1 GCA_012730105.1 Candidatus Hydrogenedentota bacterium | reverse complement strand
CCGATAACAGTATAGGTCCTCGATTCTTCGTTAGTCATGGCTATTTCGTCATCAGTCCCTTTTTGCTCCGTCTTCATGTTTGTTTACGAGTGCCATACGCATTTCCGACGAGATCAGGAAGTCTGAAGTTTCACCTGTTAACGTTTCCTTCCCGGCAACCGTTGCTTTTAGAAGACGCGGATATGGAGGCTACTGCATAATACTGCATAAGGTATACAGAATGTATTCTTGGCATCCGATGTTCCATATGGGAACATTTTGTGCCGATTACATCCGGGAAAGCCACTATACCAATGAAAGTTGAAGAGATTGAAGAGATTCAGAACGCAGGTTTTCACCGGTGACGCAGCGTGAGGCATCATAGCATATTTTTTATATTTCAGGGGAAGATATCAGATGCGTCTTACGGATGAGGAACTTGTATTCCGGAGCCTTGACGGTGACACCGAGGCGTTTGCCGCGCTGGTAAAGCGATATCAGCATGCGGTTTATGCCACGGCGTTTCACTATGCCGGGCGGTACGGCGGTGCGGAAGATATTTCCCAGGAAGCGTTCTGGGCCGCCTATCGTTCCCTGCCCCGTATCCGGGAGCCGGAACATTTCGGCGCGTGGCTGAAAGGCATTACCACGCGAGTCGCCGCCAACTGGCTGCGCCGGAATGCGCCGCGCCTGCGCAATGAAACGCCCCTTCCTCGGCGCCGCGCCCTGTTCGCGCAGGATCTTCCGGGCAACAGTCCGGGCGGCTCCTGCACGGAAGATGTGTATGAAGCGGTTCTTCGGGCGGTGGACGCGCTCCCGGAACAGTACCAGTTGCCGGTGGTGCTCCGGTATGTGCAGGAAATGAGTTATGAAGAGATCAGCCGGTTTACCGGCGAGTCTTATGATGAGATACGCGGTATTTTGAATCGGGCAACGCGGATGTTGCGCGAAATGTTGGAGCGGCAGGAAGCCGCAGGGTCGGAAACAACGGAGCAACGACAGGAAGCGTAACCGTGGCATCATGTATCCAAATAAAAAGCCTGCTTCAGGCTTACCTGGACGATGAACTCGGAAGCGGTGAAAAGCTGCTTTTCGAGGATCACCTCCATGGATGCGTTGCCTGCCGGAAGGAACTTGAACGGGTGCGGGCCGTAAATGTCCGGCTTTTTGAGTTGCTGGGCCGAGACCGGCTTCGCGATGATTTGGTGCCGCAAATTATGGCGCACCTCCCGGAAATGGAAGGCGACAAACGCTTCTTTACCTTCATGCCCCACAAGACTACGGGGATGAATAAAAAGGCATCCTGGCCCAAAGTTGCCGCAAAGATGATCCCCGTGTTCGTACCGCTTGTCCTGCTCATCCTGGGCGGTGTGTTGTGGCTGTACTGGCCTTCCGTGCCCGGTGAAGAGGCCTCCTTCGCAGGAGTGGTAACCTACAGCAAAGGTCCCGCGGAAATGGGCCTTGCGGCCGACGGGCAGTTTAAGGAAGTGCGCGCGAAAGATTTTGTGGTTCCGGACAGCCTGATGAAAACCGGGAAGGGCGGACGGCTCCTCTTTGGTTTGCTCGGCCCAAGCCATGCAACGTTATATGAAAACGCTTATCTCCGCCTGGTTAATGAACGGAAACTGGTCCTGGAGCAAGGCCGCATCTTTCTGGACGTGCATCGCGAATCCCGGCAATTTCATGTGACCACGCCCCACGGCGCCATCACCGTGCTGGGCACGTCCTTTGAGGTAAACACAGGCATGCAGGGCACGGAAGTCACCGTGGTCAACGGAGAAGTGCTGGTGGAAAATGAAACCGGCTTTGCCCTGCTGTCCCGCGGAAGCTATGCCCTGTTCGGGAAATCGGGCACTCCTGAAGTGCGCAAGGGCGTGCCGGCGGACCGCTGCCTCGAGATGGCGCGCAGCGTGCTGCCGGACGCAAGCGCGGAACGCCTGTTTCTTTCTCGGTTTGTGTCCCAGCCCACGGAATCGTCGTCGGTGCGCAGGCAGATCTTCATGGTGGAAACCCAGCGGCGCGCCGTGAGCGCGGTGGAACTGCGCTGGTTGCCCGATCCCTATTCTGAAGGCCACGCGGGCTACAACGTCTTCGTGTCCGACAGCGCCTTGAACCCGCTTTTTAAAGCCACCATTGCCCGGGAAGTGTTCCAGGACAAAACCCGAAACTCCATAAGAATAACCGTGCCGCCTGAAATGCAGGAACAGGCGGACACCCGGCTGCACATTGATCTGCTTCCGGATTACACGTCCGGCGGCCTTGAAACTTCCTTCACGGAAGTGCGCGCGATTGGAGTGCGGCCATGATGATGCAAGGCCTCATATTACATTGTGCCTCCAACCCCTTCTCTACCCGAGGCGGGTCAGTAGGATGTCCGGCAAACGTTCTGCCTCACGTCACTCCTTCCCCAAGAGTACCTGCAGCCGGCGTCTCCCGCCATGATCCGCCTCACCTTGCACTCTTACACGGAGGCCCTCATAACGGAGGGGAGCGGACCCGGGCAAAACATGGTGAATGTTCTGCCTCACGTCACTCCTTCCCCAAGAGTACCTGCAAACCATAGCCCGCAGGTCCGCTCCCCCTCTCCTGTCTAATGAGGCCGGACGCTACGCCCGCCTTACTCCACCCCCCGTTTGGGGGACTGTGTGGACGTGGTGGACACGGTGCACCCGTTAAACCCTGATCTCCCTATCGCGACATAACGGCTTTCGCGCTTTTGAAGCCAACAGCCTGTTGTGATACGCTGATTCCATGTTTTCTGACCCGCCCCGCCTGCAGGCGGGAACATGCGGACCGTAAGAAATGCGTTATGCCCCGGAGGAGTACATGGACACAAACGTGGCGGAGCTGGCCGTAGTGCTTCCCTGTCTGAATGAGGCGGACAACCTTCACATGCTGTTGCCGAAGATCAGGGAGGTGCTGTCGACCTTGGGAACCACCCACCAAGTCTATGTGATCGACGGGGGCAGCGAGGACGACACAGTATCCGTGGCGGAATCCTTGGGCGCTGTCGTCATCCGGCAGCGGGGAGGGGGATACGGCGGGGCGATACGCACGGCCTTTGAAGACATCCGGGCCACATGGCTGCTCACCATGGACGCGGATTTTTCCCACCACCCCGTGTTCATCAAGTATCTCTTCGCGCGGCGCCATGAAGGGGAAATCATCATCGCGTCGCGCTATGCCGCACAGGGTTACGGGGAGATGCCCTGGAGCCGGAAAGTGCTGAGCTATACCCTGAACCGGGTATTCGGCCTGATATTGAGCCTCAACGTGCGCGACCTGTCCAGCGGCTTCCGCCTGTACCACCGCAACGCCATCAGCAAGCTGGACCTGCAGTATGAAACCTATGCCGTGCTCCAGGAGATCCTGACCAAGGCCTGGTGCCGGGGCTACCGGGTGGTGGAGGAACCGTTTCACTACCTGCCCCGCCGCCATGGGTCGAGCCATGCCCGGGTGTTCAAGTTCGGCCTGGTCTACCTGCAGTCCCTGTATACCCTCTGGGCCTATCGCAACAGCCTGCAAAGCGCCGACTATGAAGCCCGCGCCTTTTACAGCCGCATCCCGCTGCAGCGCTGGTGGCAGCGCCGGCGCTGTCTTATGCTGCGTGATTTTATCGGGGACCGGATGCGCGTGCTCGACATCGGCTGCGGCTCCTCCCAACTGCTCAACAATGTTCCCCAGGCGGTGGGCACGGACACCAATCCCGCCAAACTGCGTTTCATGCGGCGACCCGCGCGAACGCTGATCAACGCGTCCGCCTGTGCCCTGCCCTTCCCCGACAACGCCTTCGAGGTCATTGTCGCCTCGCAACTGGTGGAGCATCTGCCCGGGTCTGACGATCCCTTCGCGGAAATGGCGCGTTGCCTGGAACCCGGCGGCACGCTGATCATCGGGACGCCGGATTACGGCAGGCGCCGGTGGCGCGTTATCAAACGCGTGTACGACACGGTACAGCCCGGCGTCCCGGCGGACCGCCATCCGTCAAAATACACGCTAGAGACCCTTGGGAAACGACTGGAACAGTCCGGATTCAAGATCCAGGACTACCGCCACATTCTGGGCGCCGAAGTCATCGTAAAAGCGAAGAAAGACCTTTGAGTCTTTCGGGGGAGATCTCAGATTTACATATCTGATCTTTTATGGTGACCGTTACTGGATAGTATTACAACACCAATATTTATGTTGAGCACAAATATTAACATTGATTTCGCACAGACACATGATCTATGATAGCGTTCACAATCAGTGTTATTAATTGCTCTTAGGATTCTGTTATGAAGGCCATTCTTCGCCAGATGGAACACCATGTTTTTGAAACGTTGGGTGTTCCGATTGCCATTCGCCCATGGGAGAAGCGTGCAGAATTGCCCCACTATCTCCATGAGCGCTACGATTTTTTTGTAGCGGCCCTGCTGGGGCACAAGTACATCGTGATGATGGACAAGGGAGACACGGCACAAACGCCCGCCACTGTTGCCAAGCACCTGGCGCAGGTTCAAATCAGGGCGGGCGCCGAGGTCATATTTGTAAGCCGTGCCGTCACCTCGTACAACCGCAAACGCCTGATCCAAAAGAAAGTTCCTTTCATCATTCCCGGCAACCAACTTTACCTGCCAATGCTTGGAATTGACCTGCGCGAGCATCTCCGGCGTATACGCGAAAAGAAACCCTCGTTTAGTCCCGCCACCCAGGTAGTACTCCTCCACGTGTTGTGGCATAAGGAACGGGGAACGGTAACGCCGTCCAGAATGGCGGCACAATTGGGCTATACCGCAATGACTATGACCCGTGCTTTCGACGAACTGGAGGAGGCGGGTATCGGGCAGTATGCCATACGGGGGAAAGAACGGCAATTGCGTCTCACGGAAACGGGGCGCGCCCTTTGGGAAAAGGTATTGCCCCGACTCGCAACGCCTGTGCAAAGAAAGCGGTTTCTTTCGGGCTTCATGCCGGCCGAAGGGGATCGCCTGGCGGGACAAGGCGCCTTGGCGCGGTACAGTCTGCTGGCCTCCCCCGACATCCCGGCCTATGCAGTTCATGGGCCTACGTGGAAAAACCGTGTCCTGCAGGAGGCGGTTATCGAGGTGGATGTGCCGGAACCGGGGGATGCCGAAATTCAGCTCTGGAAGTATTCGCCGGAACGATTCGCCGAGGCCGGCATTGTGGACCGGCTCTCCCTTTTCCTTTCCATGCGGGATGATCCTGACGAACGGGTACAGGGCGCTTTGGAAACCCTGTTGAAGGAAATGTCATGGTAACGGGTCTGAACCTATTCCGGGATCATTTTGCCGCCTACGGTGACCGGTATGTGCTTATCGGTGGGGCTGCCTGCGATATGCTCATGCAAAATGCCGGATTGCCCTTTCGCGCGACCAAAGATCTCGACATTGTTCTTTGCATCGAAGCGTTGGATGCCGCCTTTGTCCAGACTTTTTGGAATTTTGTGCGCGACGGGGCCTACCAACAACAGCAGAATGCCGCCGGGCGCCCCACCTATTATCGCTTCGCTAAACCTGAACAGAGGGGCTACCCCTATATGCTTGAGTTGTTTGCGCGGAAACCCGATCTGCTCGGTGCGCCAAGGTCTGGAGCGCACCTCACCCCCATACCCGTGGAGGAATGTTCAAGCCTGTCCGCAATACTGATGGATGATACCTACTACGCCTTCCTGCAAGGCGGTAAGATTCAGTTAGATGGTATAACCCTCCTCAATGCGGAACATCTCATCCCCCTCAAGGCGCGCGCCTGGCTGGACCTCGGCACACGCAGGCAGGCAGGAATACAGGTGGACTCCAAGGCCATCACCAAGCACAGAAACGATGTTATTCGGCTGTTTCAGTTGCTTGACCCGAATGCGGTACTGGATATCCCGAATACGATCGCCTACGACATGGACCGGTTTTTGAAGGCAATGGCAACGGAGTCTGTCAACCTGAATGCCTTGGGAATTCGAGCCTTGGATTTGGGTAGACTCCTTGATAAACTTAGAGTGCTCTACGTCGAAGGACACTGACAAAATACGATAAAAGAAGGCACATTGCCAGCAATAGGTGTGTTGGTGTACTCTATGGGCAGTGCGGTTCCCGCGCTTACTTCAATGGTTGGAAAACAGGTCTGTCTATGCGCCAAGGTAAACTTACAGTAATTATCCCCCTGTATTGCGAGGGAGAACATTTCCGGGAAAGCTTCACGGTGATTCGGGAAGTGGTGGACGGCTTGCCTGCGTCCCAAGTCGCGGGATGGGAATGCATTCTCGTGGATGACGGTTCCACCGATGGCACGTGGGAAGTGTTGAACAATCTGGCAGCGCAGTATCCGGAACAGGTCCGTGCCCTGCGCTTCAGCCGTAATTTTGGCAAGGAGGCGGCCATCCGTGCGGGCCTGGAACATGCCACGGGTGACCTGGCCATCGTCATGGACGGCGACCTGCAGCATCCGCCCGAACTCATGGCGGACATGGTGAATTTATGGGCGGCCGGCGGCATCGACGTGGTCAATACGGTCAAGGCGGAGCGGGGCAATGAATCCCTTCTCTACCGCCTTGGCGTGTACGGCTTCAATTTCCTGATGACCCGCGCGGCCGGGCGGCACCTGGTCGGCGACAGCGATTACAAGCTGCTGGACCGCAAGGTCATTGACGCCTTTTTGGAACTGCGCGAACGGCGCGCTTTTTTCCGGGGGCTGGTGAACTGGATGGGCTTTCGTGGCGCGAACCTGCCCCTGCATATTCGGGAACGCGCCGCCGGCAAAACCAAATTCAACGTGAAGAATCTGGTGCGCCTGGGCTTGACGGCCCTGACCTCCTTTTCCACCATTGCGCTGCATTTTGTCACCATACTGGGCTTCCTTTTCGCGGGCGCCTCGTTCCTGCTGGGGGTATACACCTTCGGCGCGTGGCTGCTGGGCGGGGCCGTGGAAGGCTTCACCACCATGATCCTGCTTCAGTTGATCGTGGGCAGCGTCATTATGGTGGCCCTGGGCATCATCGGCGAATATTTGTCCATCATCTACACGGAAGTCAAAGGACGGCCTCCTTATTTCCTGGCCGAATCCATACATGCTGAAAAGAGAACTACACATCATGACGAATGACGTTGACACTTCCGGCGCGAACCGGCGCACGGGCGACACCATTGCCATTGACGGCTCGTACCAGTATAAAGCGCTCACCGCGGGCAATCCCGTGCAACGCTTCTGGCACCTGTCCAAACAACTGGTCATAGACCGTTTCCTGCCGCCCGGCCCGGGCGATTACGTCATGGATGTGGGCTGCGGGTCCGGCGTCATCTCGAATCACCTGGCGGGCCGGGGCGCGTCGGTACTCGCCGTGGACGGCAACGCATCCGCCATCGCCTTCGCCCGGGAACAGTTCCCCTCGGAAAACATCCGCTTTGTTCATGGACTCGTGGACGAGTCCTTTGACGTGGAACGCCCTGTGGACAGCATCTACTGCCTGGAAGTCATTGAACACATTTACCACGACCAAGTGCTGAACATGCTCGGCGCATTCCACGGCCTGCTCAAGCCGGGCGGACACGCGCTCCTGACTACGCCCAATTACGCCAGCCTCTGGCCGGTGATCGAGTTCGCCTGCGACAAACTCCAGAAGACGGCGACCATGCGTGGGGACCAGCATGTCTGCCGCTTTACGCCGCGCCGTCTCCGGGACACCTGCGCGCAGGCCGGTTTCGAAATTGAGCGGCTCACCTCTTTCTGCTTCCTCGCGCCTTGGATCGCCCCTCTCAGTGAAGGGTTCGCCCGGCGCGTTCACGAACTGGAAGCGTCTTTGCCGGTTCGGGCGGGCTCCATTCTGCTGGTCGTCCTGAGGAAGCGGTGAGCCCTGTGGAGGAGCATGCAATAACGATGGAAAGCCAACGCCGGCCCGCCCGTTGCGGACGGCTGCGCATGCTGTTCGGCATTCTTTTTGCGCTTTCCTGCCTGGTATGCGCCTCGCTTTATGTGTACTCCTATTACTGGGAACAGCCCCGGTGGGACAAGGCCTTCGGTCCCCTGGACGAGCGTTTCTATTTTGCGCCGCAGGCCTTCCTCTTGGACGTGTCCCTCAGGAACGGTGAATTCCCCCTGTGGAATCCCCTTTCGTATTGTGGCATGCCTTTTGCCGCGGATCCACAGGCAAGCGCCTGTTACCCGCCTCACCTTGTCCGGAGTCTGCTGACCCCCGCCTACGATCCGTGGGCCACCACCGCGAGCCTGCATATCCTGCGGCTTCTGCATCTGCTGTGGGCGGGCCTGGGCGTCATCTGCCTGGCACGCCTCTACAAACTCAGTCTGCCCGCCGCGCTTGTCGGCGCGCTGGCCTTCATGTTTAACGCCTTCAATATCATTTACTTCACCGAGTTCTACGTGTATCCCCTCGTCATCGTGTGGGCGCCCTGGGTGTTATGGGCGGCCAAACGCGCTTTTGACGAAACGGAAACGGCGCCCCGGATAGTCTACGCCGTTTTTACGACCATCTTCTTCGCTTACAGCACCCTGGCCGGTTTTCCCCAGTTAAGCCTGTACCTGGGATTGCTGCTCGGTTTTTTCGGCATTTTTGATTTTTTGCTGAACCGGAAGTGGGGCTTTCGTCTGTCCAGCCTGGCGCGAAACTGCCGCGCCGGTGCGGGTCGCGCACTCCTGCTCGGGGCCATTGCGGTATTGACCATACTCGCGTCCAGTGTGCTGCTGTTGCCCGCAATGGAACTGGGCGGCACGAGCGCCCGCGTGGCCGCTTCCGGTGTGGAAGTTGCCGAGGTGACGCAGGAGTTTGATCCGCTGCACATGCTCAAATGCGTCCTTTTCTTTCCCGGGAATACCTGGATGCCCCTGGGTCCGCGCGGCGCGGGCATAGGCGCACTGCTGGTGGCGCTGGCCGCTTTCACCCACAAAAAGCGGCGCAACGCGTTGATCTATTTCCTGCTGTATCTGGTATTGACCGACTGCACACTGGGGCCGCCTTTCCCGATTGGCGCGCTGCTGCATCGTTATGACATTCTGAACATCACCGTGTCGCCCTGGCGGGCTGGTTCCTTCGCCAGTATGCCCTTTGCCATGCTTGTCGCGTTCGGCGTGGACGCGGCGGGCCGTGCGCCTGCCCGGTACTGGGCGCGGGCTGCGCGCGCGTTGTTGCTGGCAGCTTTCGGAGCCGCCATGCTGTACATGCTGCGCGCGTGGCTGCGTGAAGACGTGCTGCAACAGACCTGGCTGTACGTGTGGCATATCCCGCTGGCCGCGCTGATTGCGGTCTGCGTCTTTTCCCTGCTGCCCCTGCCGCGCCTGGGCCGCTGGACGGTGGGCTTACTGATTGCCGCCGAAATCATCGCCTGGAGCGCGCAGATGCTGCCGGCCTATGTATCCAAGCGCGTTTCCAATAAAATGCCGACGGCCTCATTTGGTGAATATCAAACCCTCTCCGTATCAAACCGGCGCGGCGCTGTGGTGCGCCCGAACTGGAACATGTTCAGCCTCGATTACAGCATGGCCGGCTATAATCCGCTTTACGTTGGGGAAACCAGGAAAGTTCTCTGCCGTATCGGGTACGAAAACTTCTACCGGGGACATCTTAAAGGGGAGGATGTGACGGTGGAAAACCAGCGGGGCAACCTGCTCATGAAACGTTCCTTCTGGCTGGCCCGTCAGTGGGCGGCCGGAGAACTGCCGCCGAAAGAGGACATCTATCCTGCAAGTACCACCGTGTTTCTCACGGACACCCCGTCCGGCGCACCGCTGCCCGTGCCGGAAATACCGCATGAAGCCTTGCCCCGGCATGCGGTTTCCGATACGGTGGAAGAGGTGGACCTGGGCCTACTTGACATGTCCAAGGCGGTTGCCCGGGGAAGGAATTATGAATTGCGACTGCCCGCTTTTGATCAGGATTTCGCCCACAGCGCGCTGTACATCGGCTACCACGGGACGGTACCGGTGGAATTCACACCCCTGTGCCGGGATGAACTCGGCTTTACCCGTCCGCTCCGGCGTAGCCGAACCGTCAATACGGCGGGAAAAGAACGGTTTCTGGAAATACCCCTGCCGGATTGCGGGAAGAATACCATCACCTTGGCTTGGTCCCGGACGGCGGGATCGTCATTTCAACTCACCCGCGCCTATGTGGCGAAGGACCTGGAAGATGAGGATGACCGGATTGTCATCGAAAGCCGCTCCGCCAATACCGCGCTGGTAACGCTGCACGATCTTTCCGGGCCGCGCATCCTGACCTTCCTGGATTCCTGGTATCCCGGTTGGACAGCCTATATCGACGGAAAAGAAGCGGAGATACTGAAGGCGAACGACGCCTTCAAGGCTGTGGTGGTGCCTGCGGGGACGCATAGCGTTTTCTTCGGGTACTATTCCGAAACGACCCGTACGGGATTCATGCTTACCGTGGGCACCTTCACGCTGTTGCTGATCGTGCTCGCCGTCGCCATGTTTTGGGGCAGGAGTCAGGGGACAGGGGTCAGGGGATAGGGGATAGGGGATAGGGGATAGGGGATAGGGGATAGGAGATAGGAGATAGGAGATAGGAGATAGGAGACACGGGGCAGGGGTCAGGGGCCTGTTATAAGCCTGGATACCATGGTCAGGGGACGTCCCGTAGGGACGATTGAATTCCTCGGTACATATCGTTGGGATCATCTTGGCTGTTTGTTCCTGCTTGCGGTTTCCGAAGATGGATTCCTGCCTTTTCGCGGCCTGGTCTACCTTTCGACCCGGACCCTTTCTCCACCGCGAAAAACCGGAATGACGCCGCTGCAGGGGGCCGCGATCGTGTGTTAATCGCGCAGGAGCGCCCGGCAGGGGGCGCCGTCGGCGCCGGACAGGGGCAGGGGCAGCGCGATGAATTCATGCACTCCTGGTGTGATACCGGCGAGGCGCAACCCTTCCACCACAATGACACCCGCGCCCAGCAGGGTCCGGTGTACGGGGCTGCTTTTCCCCTTGACCGCGATGGATAAGGCATCGATGCCGACGAGATGTACGCCGTCCCCGGCGATGCGCGCCGCCGCGTCTTCCTCCAGCGCGGTGAAGGCCGGGTCGAAGGGCGCGTCGGCGGGGCGGTCCGAATTTCGCGTTTTGAACAGGATCCGTTCGGGCAGGCGCGCCTGCGGCAGGTCGGCCGCGCGGATCACGTCCACTGCCGACAGGTCCAGCACCAGCGCCTCGCCCATGAACACGGACAGATCCACCCGGTCCAGGGTTTTGCCCGTGTCGATGAAATGCCAAGGCGCGTCGCAATGGGTACCCGTATGGGTGCACAAGCGGATTTCTGACAGGTTGCACGACGCCCCATCCGCGATGCGTGCGGCCGCGTCGAACTGGTAAACCGGATCGCCCGGCCAGGTCGTCATGCCAGGGTGCATGGGAATGCTGATATCGCGCCACAGCTGCGGCATGGTAAGACTCCTTCTGTGGTTTCGGGTAAGGCCATTATAAACAAGGCGGGGGAAGGGGGTGCAAGGGCAGGGGACAGGGGGAATGCGGAATGCGGAATGCGGAATGCGGAATGCGGAATGAGGAATGCGGAATGAGGAATGAGGGATGAGGAATGAGGGATGAGGGATGGGGAATGAGGAATGAGGAATGAGGAATGTGGAATAAAAGGCGATGGGGCATGTGAATTATGAAACTTGGGCATACTGGGCAGGGGAAGTCCCGTAGGGACGATTGAATATCCATGGGGCGCCTCTTGTTTGTGGTGCAGGCATCTTGCCTGCCGGAAGGGCCTATTTGCCTGCCGCAGGCAAGATGCCTGCACCACAACCGGGAGAGAGGGCGAAAGCGCATGACACACTGCACTCTTGAATTCCCGGGGTTGCCGCTCGCCAGATCCAAAAGGGACAGGTGGGGCACAAAAAAAAGCGCGGGCCCTGCCCGCGCTTTTGGGAAAGACTGTTATCGGTCTCAGCCGGCCAGTTGCTTTATTTTCGCAAGGACACTGTCGGGGTCGAGGCCCTGGTGGAACATATGTTCGCTCAGGCCGCCTTGGCCGGGTTTGGTGACGCCGAGGGCCGCGTATTTCGGGGCGAGCCCGCGCTCGAGGAGCCACGTGCCGAAGCGGCTGCCGAGGCCGGTGCGCGCATTCTGGCTTTCCACGACCAGGACGAAAGGCGCGGCGCCAAGCCGCTTCATCATATCCTCGTCCACCACGTTCAGGGTGGGCTTGTTAATGAGGCCCACGTCCAGGCCGGCTTCGCGGGCGCGTTCGACTGCGTCCAGGCTGCGGCAGAGCATGTCGCCATAGGACACCACGTAGCCCGCCTTGCCCTCGCGCACCACCTCGTCCTTGCCGGGGGTGAAGCGGTAACCGTCGCCGTAGAGGCGCGAGCCGTCTTCACGGCAGATGAAGGGGGTCACGCTGCGCAGGGTGAACACGAAGCGGATGCCCGGATCCTTCCAGATGGTTTCCAGCACCGACTTTAGCTGCAGTGCGTCGGCGGGGAAATAGAGACGCGTCTTGTCACCTTCGGGGATGCCGCAATCGGCCAGGCAGATGTTGATGCCGTAATGGCAGGTGTTGTCGGCCATGTCGTCAATGCCCGCGTGGGAGAAATGGCAGATGGCGTTGGCGTCGTTCAGCCGCGCCATGGTCAGTTCGGAGATGATCATTTCCAGGAAGGCCGAGAAGGTACTGAAGATGCCCTGTTTGCCCGGTTTGAAGCCGAAGCCCGCGGCGGCGGAGAAGTTGCCCCGCTCCTGGACGCCGCCGTTGACGCACACCTCGGGATGGGCGGCACGGATGCCCTTGAGACCCGTGGATCCTTCAAGGTCGGAATCCACGACCAGCACGCTGCTGACCCGTTCGGCTTCGGACAGGGCGTCCAGAATGCCGTTGACGATTTTGCCGAACTCGGTGCGGTTGCTGGCGGTCTCTTTGGTGCAGCCCCGGTACTGGGCGCCGCCGCCGGTCTTGGTCACCTGTTCGAGATAGGCGACCGCGTTTGTGTGGCCGCGCATCTTCAGGTATTCCTTCGCGAGGTCCACCTTGATCACATCGTGGCCCGCGTGGGTGCCTTCGAGGCCGGGCACGCCCGGCGCCATTTTGCGGCGGTTGACCAGGGCGACCGGTCCGTTTTCGCGCACCGCAGCGACCATGCGCGCATATAGTTCATCGAATGCCTCGCCTTCGCCCGTGTCCACTTTCAGGCCGTGTCCGGCCAGGGTTTTCGCGATGTTGTAACCGGGCAGGTAGTCCGAGGGATGCCCGCTGATGGTGACGTCGTTGTCGTCAATGAGCAGTTTCACGTTGAGCCCGCGGGCCACGGCGAAGCGGGCCGCCTCGGCGTCGTCGCCCTCCATCTGGGAGCCGTCGGAACCGAGCATGAACACCACCTTGTCCGGGTTCGCCGAGGCGACGCCGTTGACAAAGGGCCACATGTGGCCGAGCCTGCCCGAGGCGAATTTGATGCCGAGTTCCGGGTCCAGTTCCGGGTGGCCGTAGAGGCCGCGCCCCGCGGCGCGGTAGTCGAGCAACCGCTCCATGGGCATGTCGCCGTTGAACGCGGACAGGGCGTACTGCAGGGCGACACGATGGCCGCCTTCGTCAAAATGGACCGGGTAGAAGCGGTCCGAACCCTTCATGAACGCGTCCGCGATGAGCGCTTCGGGCACGATGCTGTAAGCGCCGCCGGTGTGTCCGCCGAGGCCGCGCGCGCCCGCCACCGCCGTGAAGAAGATGATGGTGTCGCGCATCACCTGGATGTTGGTAAGCAGCTGCTGGCGTTGTTCGGCCGTCATGTCGCCCTTAAAGGGGTCGATGGCCACGGGTTTATAGGAGGTCGTGTCCATGGGAAATGTCATATTGAAGATCCTTTTGTGGTTGGTTGGAGCCGCCTGAAAACAGGGCGTAGTATAGCATGGGCCGGAAAGGATTGGCAATTGCGGGGGACAGGTCCGGACAAGGTCGGACGAGGTCGGACAGGGTCGGAAAGATCGGCGGGTGTAAGGCGGCGGCTGTGGTGTCGGGTTGGTTTTTCCCTGTCGGCGCTGTGCGTGTATAATGCGTCTAGTTGCCGGCATGTGGGCCGGCATGTCACCATCCTGGAAGGAAGGGTTGCCGCAATGAAGCATGCCATGATTGCAGCGTATCTTTTTCTGGCCGTGCTGACGGCCGTTGCGGGGGCGCGCGCCGAAGAGGAAGGCGCCTCTGACACCAAAGTGATCTATGTGTGTTGTGAACCCGATGAGACGAGGAGTGAACCACCCATGACGATTCATAAACGGCCTTTTGGCGTGACCCCCGAGGGCGGGGCCGCGGACGTGTACCTGCTGACGGCGGCGCCGGACTTCAAGGCGGCCATCACGAACTATGGCGGCATTATCGTGTCCCTTTGGACGCCGGACCGGAACGGAAACCTTGCGGACGTGGTGCTCGGTTTTGATGACCTGGAAAGTTACGTGAACAAGCACCCTTATTTTGGCGCGATTGTGGGCCGCTACGGCAACCGCATCGCCAAGGGCTGTTTCGCGCTGGATGGCAAGGTGAGCACCTTGGCGCAGAATGACGGCGAGAATCATTTGCACGGCGGCCTGCGGGGCTTCGACAAGGCGCTTTGGAACGCCGCGCCCGTGTCGCGTGAGGATGCCGTGGGCCTTGAACTGTCCCACAACAGCCCGGCGGGTGACGAGGGGTATCCCGGTGCGCTCCGCTGCACGGTGACGTACTGGCTCACCAAAGACAAGACCCTCGAAATCGAGTATGAAGCCGAGACGGATGCGCCCACGCCCGTGAACCTGACCAATCACACGTATTTTAACTTGAAGGGCCACAACGGCGGCACCATCCTGGACCACGAGCTAACCCTGTTCGCCGACACGTTTACGCCTGTTGATCAAACGCTCATTCCCACGGGCGAACTGCGTCCCGTGGAAAACACGCCTTTTGACTTCCGCGCCGCCACATCCATCGGCGCGCGCATCGGCGCCGAGGATGAACAACTGAAGTTCGGCCGGGGCTATGACCACAATTTCGTGCTCGATGCCGCGGCGACCGGCGGGTTTAAGCAGGCGGCGCGGGTGAAGGAGCCCATTACCGGGCGCGTGCTGGAGGCCTGGACCACCGAGCCCGGCGTGCAGTTCTACTGTGGTAACTTCCTGGACGGCACCAACCGTGGCAAAACCGGCGCCATTTATAATCATCGCGGCGGATTTTGCCTCGAAACACAACATTTCCCCGATTCGCCGAATCAGCCCGCGTTCCCGTCTACCATATTGCATCCGGGTGAACGGTACCATACGCGGACCCATTACCGCTTTTACAGTGAGTGACCAGGGCGTTGTCGTCTTGTGCGGCGCAGAAACGTCATACCGTGAAATAGAAACAGAGACAGCAGGAGAGAGCCATGTCCAAACGTAAAGCGCCCGCGCCGCGGTCCAAGGTGGCCCAGGCCGACACTTGGGATTTGACGCGCTTATTTTCTTCCGATACCGCGTGGGAGAAGGCCTTTGCCCGGCTGGAGAAACGGCTGCCCGAGGCGGCGGCGTTCCGGGGTAAACTGGGCCGTTCCGCGCGACAGCTGTGGCGCTGCCTCGAATTTTCCAACGAAGTCGGGCTACTCCTTGAAAAGGCGGGCGCCTATGCCCAGCTGAAATACAGCGAGGACATCGCCAACCCGCAGTACCAGGCTATGGTGGCGCGCTTTTCCTTTTTGGCTACGCGTTTCGGCGAGGCGTCGAGCTATATCAACCCGGAAATCCAGGCCATTCCTAAAGCCAGGATGGCTGTCTTCCTAAAGGATCCCCTGCTGCAGCCCCACCGCTTTACCCTGGAATGCCTCCTGCGCTACCGCCCCCACATCCTGTCCCCGAACGAGGAGCGGCTGCTCGCCATGCAGGGAGAAGTGGCGGAAACGCCTTCCAAGGTCTTTGACCAGCTCAGCGACGCTGACCTGAAGTTTGGAGAAGTGGAGGACGAGGAGGGCAACCTGGTCGAACTGACCCAGAGTTCTTTCCGGGGCCTGCTCGAATCCCCCCGCCGGGCGGTGCGCAAGGAGGCTTTTCACAAGTATTACGGTGTCATGGAAGGCCACAGCAACACACTGGCCGCCACGCTGAACGGCTCCGTGCTGCAGGATGTTTACTACGCCCGGGCCCGAAACTATCCTTCCGCGCGGGAAGCGGCGCTTTTTGGCGATAAAATGCCTGTTGCCGCCTATGACGCCCTCATCGCCGCCGTGCGCGAGGCCCTGCCGACCGTATACCGCTACCTGGAGCTGCGCAGGCGTGCGCTGCGCCTGAAGAAACTGCATTTTTGCGACACTTACACGCCCATCGTGAAGGACGCGGCCAAAGACATCACCTATGACGAGGCGGTTGATCTGTGCTGCGCGGCCACGGCGCCGCTTGGAAACGAATATGTCAATGCCATGCGCTGCGGCCTGAGCTCGGGGCGTTGGGTCGACCGCTATGAGAACCGGGGCAAACACAGCGGCGCCTTCTCCTACGGCTGCTACGGCTGCCCGCCGTACATCCTCATGAACTACAAGAGCGGCGTGCTGGACAGCGTGTTTACACTCGCCCATGAAGCGGGCCATTCCATGCATTCCTGGTACAGCATGCGTGCCCAGTCCTACCAATATGCCCAGTATCCCATCCTCCTTGCCGAAGTGGCCTCCACCTTCAACGAGCAGTTGCTCGGACGGTATCTCCTCGAAAACGCCGCCTCGGAACAGGAGCGCGTGCTGCTGATCAACAAGCAAATCGATGAAATCCGGGGCACCATCATCCGGCAGACCATGTTTGCCGAGTATGAGAAAGTCATCCACGAAATCGCGGAAGGGGGGCAGCCCCTGACCCTGGAAACACTCCGCGGCGAATACCGGAAACTGCTTGACGCCTATTTCGGCCCTGCCATGGTGGTGGACAAGGAACTCGAACTGGAAGGCATGCGCATCCCCCATTTCTACCGCGCGTTCTATGTGTACAAGTACGCCACCGGGCTTTCTGCCGCCATTACCCTGTCCCGCATGGTGCTGGATGGCGGCGAACAGGAGCGGAAACGCTACCTTGCCTTTCTGGCCGCGGGCGGTTCCCGGTACCCCCTGGATACCCTCAAGACGGCCGGGGTCAACCTTTCCGAGCCGGAACCCATACGCCGGGCGATGGATGTCTTCAAAGAACTTGTTGACATTCTCGAGACAATGGTATAAAATACCGCATGGGCAAGTAAGCAAGTTTTTAACAGCTTACTTATATTGGACAGGGAAAATACAATGCGAAATTTGCTCTATGCGGTTTTAACAGGTGTGGCTATCGTAGCTTTCGCAGATGATAGATCTGATATCATAATCGCGGATGCGGGGGCGCTGGGGAACCTGACGCAGGTACAGGCCTATGAAGCGCGGCGCGCCAGTAGCAGCCATGTGGAGATCCACAGCAACGGTGATGCCCGGCCTATCGAGGCGGGGGCCACGCTGGTGTTGATGGACGAACAGGGGCCCGGCATTATCACCCATTTCTGGAACACCGTGGGCGCTTACGATCCGTATTACGCCCGTTCGCTGGTATTGCGAGTTTACTACGATGGTCTGGAAGAGCCCAGTGTGGAGGCGCCCCTAGGCGATTTTTTTGGTGTGGGCAATGCGATGGAGCGGCAGTTCACCTCCCAGCCGGTCGCCACCTCGTCCAACGGCCGTTCGCGCGCGTGCTACTGGCAGATGCCTTTCCGTGAGTCCATCAAGGTGACCGTCACCAATGACAATACCGAGATGCGCGTGGACTCGTTCTATTATTACCTGAGTTGGCGCAAGCTGGAATCGCTACCCGAGGACACGCTCTATTTTCACGCGCGGTACCGCCAGGAATACCCGGCCAAGCCGGGCAATTACCGGATTCTTCAGACTGAGGGAAAAGGCCACTACGTGGGCACGGTTTTATCGGCGTTACAGATGGAAACCGGGTGGTTCGGGGAAGGGGATGATTTCTTTTACATTGATGGGGCCGAACTGCCGCAATTGCGCGGTACGGGCACGGAGGACTACTTCAATGATTCGTGGGGGTTCCGCGAATTTTCCACGCCCTATTACGGGGTGCCCGTGTACGAGGGGGTTCTTGCCGGCGACCGGGTCAGCGCTTATCGCTGGCATATTACCGACCCCATCCCTTTCACGACCGCCCTGCGAACCGAAATCGAGCATCGCGGCAGTATATTTAATGACCAGGCGCCCTTGATGCAGATCGAAGTGGGCGGCTTTATTGAACGCTATGACTGGGTCAGCTCGGTGGCGTTCTGGTACCAGTATCCGCCCGTGTTCTCCCCCGAGCCTTTCCCGTCCCGGGCGGAGCGCGTGCCGCCCGCAACGATGCTCATGGCGGCGTCCATGACCTATACGGCCGATCCGCCGCTGCTCGTGGTGCCCATGGAACCGGCTGTCCTGTATGTGCCCGGCATCGACAAGGGACGGATTGATTTTGACTTTGAGGTGCCGGAGGACGGACGGTACCGGCTGGACGGCATTTTTATGTATTCCCTTTTCTGCGGGGTGTACCAGCCGCTGCTGGACGGGGAACCCGTCGGCCAGCCCGTGGATTTCGGGGCGCGGGGCATGGATCCTGTCTGGCTTCCGCTGGATATTCATCTCCTCAAGGCGGGCAAGCATACCGTCGGCTTCGCGGGCAGCGGCGAATCGTCCAAATTCAAACGCGCCCTGGCTCCGGCCGAGGGCGGCATCGCCGTGGTGGGTTTCCAGTTGATGCGCCTCGATACGCTTGACGGCTATCAGCAAGCCCTGAAACTCGAACTGGAAAAACGGGCGGCGAAGGGGAAGTAGGGGGCAGGATCAAACGACTGTTATAGGACCTATAGGACTTATGGGACCTACGGGACCTATGGGGTGAGGCGACGAACAGGCAAAAAAACTCCACGCCATGCCTTCTGCGTCCTTCAACCCTATACCTTACAGCAGAGCCTGCACTTCTTCCACCGTGCGGCAAGAGGCAAGGGCGGCGAAGGTATTGCGATTGCGCAGGGCCACCATGACTTTGGCGAGCAGGCTCAGGTAGGATTTTTTGGCGTCTTTCGGCGTAGCGAAGAGAACGATGACCTGGACGGGGCTGTTGTCGAGCGCGGCATAATCAATACCGTCCGGTGCAATGCCGAGCGCGATAGTCAGGGATTTTACCTCAGGAATGCGCACATGGGGCACGGCCACACCGTTGCCCAGACCGGTGCTCTGGATGGCTTCCCGTTCAAAAACGGCCCGGCGCAGGGCGTCCAGGTCGCTGATGTCGGGATTATGCGACAAAAGCGAGACGATCCTGTCCAACGCCTCCTGTTTGGTCGCGCCCGCGGGGATAATGCCTATCTGCGAGGGCTCTATAAAATCCAGGTTTCCGTTCATGGTAATCCTTATTGACGCCCGCGCGCTTAAAAGGTCTGTTTGCCGATAGTGGCGCGCAGTCGCTCCAGGGCCTCATCCAGCCGTTCGTCTTCCACAGTGAGTGAAAAGCGTACGTAGCCCTCGCCGTTTTCGCCGTAGGCGGCGCCCGGCGCCAGGACCACGGCGGCCTTGTCAAATACGAAATCGCAGAACCCAGCGGAGGTGTACCCCGCCGGCACCGGTACCCAGAGGTAAAAGGTGCCCTTGGGCACGTCAAAGTTCCAGCCCAGTTCCCGGAGGGTTGTCAGAACCTTGTCGCGCCGGGCGCCGTAAACCTTGAGCATTTCATCGATGAAGCCGTCACACTGGTCCAACGCCTTGATGCCCGCGTACTGAACCGCGTTGAATACACCGCTGTCCGTGTTCGACTTTGACGCGGCAATGGCCCGGATGATTTCCGGGTTGCCGCTGGCCATGCCGATGCGCCAGCCGGTCATGTTGTACGGCTTGGACAAGGAATTGAGTTCCACACCCACGTCCTTGGCGCCGTCCGCATTGAGGAAACTGAGACGTTCCGTGCCGAACACCACTTCACTGTACGGATTATCATAACATATCGCGATGTCATACTGCCGGGCAAAGGCCACCAGCTCGTCCAGGAACGCCCGGGTAGCCACCGCGCCGGTGGGGTTGTTCGGATAATTTAGATAAAATGCCCGTGCCCGGCGCGCCACGTCCGAAGGGATGTCCGATAATTTGGGCAGAAACTGGTTCTCGGCGCGCATGGGCACCGGCCAGGGTTCCGCGCCGACAAACCAGATGCTTGGCTTGTAGCCCGGGTAACCCGGGTCCGTGACCAACACCAGGTCGCCCGGGTTGACCACCCCCAGGGCAAAATGATGGCACCCTTCCTTGGAACCGATGAGCGCGATGATTTCGGACTTGGGGTCGAGCCCCACACCGTACCGGCGGTCGTACCAGCGCGCCACCGCCTCGCGGAAAGCGAGCATGCCCCATTCTTCATCCGTGGGGTAACGATGGTTTGCCTTATCTCGGGCTGCGTGTGCCAGCGCCTCGACGACGGGTTCCGGGGTGGGATCCACCGGGTCGCCGATGGCCAGGCTGATCACGTCGATTCCGGCCGCTTTCGCGCTGTTGATCTTGTTTCTGAGCGTCATAAATAGGTAGGGGGGCACTTTGCCCAGGCGGTCAGCGGTAAACATGTGTTCTCCCAATGTTGTTTCAAACCCAGGTGGGGTGGGGTGTTTTTTTTGCCAGGCGCACCGCGAGCAGGATGTAATTGACCCGGGGTGTCGCTCTGCCCCGGCATTATAGCCGCACCCACCGTTATGGGTCAAGGGGTGATGGGTGCGTCTATTACCGGAATCAGGCGATCTATCATTTTTGGTAAGGCTGGATGGTATGTAAATCAGGAATAAGACTGAAATGTTTCTGATTGAAAGTGTGCAATGGCAAACCCAGAGCGATAGCTGTCTGTCCGATTAAGATATCCAGCATGCCCGGCTGATGACTTAAACGATACTTGGCGAAGAATGCCAGCGCGACATTACACTGTTCCGGCAACGGCCACACCACTGCACACGGGGCAAGCACTTTTTGAAGCTGGGAAAGTTCGGAATGGCTTCTGCATCCTTGCATTAGTTCCATCACCGCATACCCCGGGATCAATATCTGTTCACCTTCCTCCAGAAGATCGAACCATTGGACTGCAGGCGGGTATTGCCTTAACAGGTCTATCATGATGTCGCTGTCAAGCAGTATCATGGGTATGCCGCAATTGCGCCTGTTCTCGCAGCAATCTCGCGTAGGATGCGCCATCCGGGATGTCTTCGCGGTCCTTCCATAACCCGATAAGGCCGGATTGCTTTAGTTGTCCAACCGTAAGGGGATCCTTGGCCGGTATTTCTTTCTCATGGGGTACCACAATCACCTCGACGTACTGCCCGCGCTTAATCGGCAACCCCTTGACGGTGATTTCACCGTCTACGGTTATCATCTGCTCCACGGTGATCGTATTCATTCGGTCTGCCTTCCAGGCCTGTTAAACGGAAGCCGCATATGCCCCTTTGCCTTCGGGTTCTTGATTGACGGATTGCCGGGACAAGCGTGTCCAAACCTGTTTGCGTATCGCTTTGTACCTGATTTCAGTATAACAAAGCCCTGAATACAGGTCAAGAATACGGGGGAGT
>JAAYBJ010000002.1 GCA_012730105.1 Candidatus Hydrogenedentota bacterium | reverse complement strand
GCGACGCGCTTGCAGCGGATGTGGCAGCCCTGGCAGCCGGTGTGCCTGTCGCCGTAGCGCTTTTTATAGGCGGGCGCGTTCAGGGTGTGCGCGGGCGGGAACCAGGTGGCGCGGAAATTGGCGGTGGGCATCATGCGCCGGCTGTCCATCAGGTCATAGAGCGCGCCCGTGCCGTAATGGGTCAGCCCCTGTTCGCCCAGCAGCACCGGGCTCGACGCGATGAGGCGCAGGATGTCCTCGCGGGCCTTCTTAAGCCCTTCCCTGTCACAAACCGCGACACTGCCGCTGCCCTTGACGGCCAGGTATTTGAGGTTTTTTCCCGCGAACACGCAGCCGAGTCCGTTCCGGCCCACCGCGTAGGCGCCGTCCACCATGATGGTGGCGAAGAGGACGCCCCATTCCGCCGCCGGCCCGATGACCGCCGTGGCGCCCTTGCCCTTGATTTTTTTGTGAACCGTTTCCGTATCCAGCCCCGCGAGCGCGCGGGCATCTCGGAAGAGCACGGCATTGTCCGTAATCTCGATGCCTGTGAGACCGCCGCACCGGCCAGTTAGCACCAGGCCGTCATAGCCTGCCCGCTTGAGTTGCGTGCCCAGGCTGCCGCCGACCGACGCGTCGCCCACCGTGCCGGTCAGCGGTGAGCGCGATATGACATGGAGCCGTCCCGACGTGGGTGACGGGGTGCCCACCAGCGGGCCCGACATGAAAATCAACGGCATGTCAGGCGCATCCCACGGTAGGGTTACCTTGGGCCGGAGATAATGGCCCGCCAGTCCCTTCCCGCCGATAAGGCGGTGGTACCGGTCCGTGTCCGGATGCTCAACCCAATGGGTCTGCTCGGACAAGTCAATATGAAGAATGGCACCTGTCCAGCCGTTCACAGTCATACGTCCTTTACCATGTTGCCCCGGATCGTATTAGACCAGAAGGAAGGGTGGGGCTTCAATGGTCAGTGTATAGGGTATAGGGTATAGGGGATAATTCCGGGGACAGACCAAGCCCAATGCCAGATCAAAGGTTCATAGGTACTTTTGAAGAAAAGAGCGTGCCGTCTTCGGAATTGCCAAGGGGAGTGGAATCCTCAGCCGTAGGTCTGCAAATAGAGCTTGACTTTCCAGAAGGAATCGGGTATCACAATAAACAGTGAAAACCTTGCAGCCTGCTAAATCTGTAGGATAGCAGAAGGCAACGGGCGGATAGGTACGGAATTCTGCCGGGAGGTGTACGATGAAAAACGTGTGTGTTTCGGTGGCGGTCGGTTTGTTGATTATTTCTACGCATATTCTCCTAGCGTTCAGTTGTGCCCCCGGCATGGAGTTAAAGCAAGAGGAATGGCAGTTGCTTCAAAAGGCGGTGGCCGGATGCCGTGGGTGTGAACCCGAGGAGGGAGAGGGCGAGCCCGGGGAAGGTGAGGGGGAAGCAACAGAAGGGGAAGTCGGCCCGGCGGAGGGCGAGCCGGCGTTGGACTATTCCCTGCAGGCCTACTGGCCCCTGGCCACGGGCAATGAATGGACGTGGTCCAAAGAAGAACTGTTGTGGAAGATGACGATTACGGACGCTTTTAGCCGCAACAGCGTACCCGTGTGGGAATTCCGCATAGACGACAACTGGGGCGTGCTGGGGACGTTTTACTTCGTGTATGCGGAAGAGCGGTTGTATGTATTGGCGGATGCGGGTGAACTGGACGACCTGCCCGCGGTGCCGCACATGTCCTGCCGGGAGTGGGACGGCTCCTGCTCCTTTCCGTTGTTCGAGGATGATTTGACCCCCGGCGATGGATACGACCCGTTTTACGGAATCCGGACAACTTATATCCGAGGCACGCTGGAATTTCTGCTGGATACCTACGGGGTCTACGATGCCGATGCCGCGCTCGATGATTTCCCGGTGGGCAACCCGGACCACTGCATCGGCTTTACCTGGACTGAAGAGGAAACGACAACCGTCTATCATATATTCGCCCCGGGCATAGGGCCGGTGGTGTGGGATTCCTGGCTGTTGCGCCATGCCCTTGTCGGCGGTGACGAGTACGGAGCACCCATGGAATTCGGCCCCGGCCTCGGTGTCAGCCAGACGCCGGGTGATGATCTGTTGTATTATTCCCGGCAGCCGGACGGGACCTTCACCTACTACTGCGGTTATGAAGAGGCCGGCCAGCCCCAGATCACCCACGCCGTAGTCAAAGACGCCTATGACGAGATCGGGGGCGTGCTTATTGTCAATGAGAATTTCTATCCCGTACAGTGGCTGTTTGAAGGGCTGACCGTCGCGGTGTTCGACCTGCCGCCGGAAGGCTATGACCCGGAGACGGAAGAAGACTGGGAGTTTGACGCCCTTCACGCCCGGCATGTTGCCTTATCCGGCGCGGGCCGGCAGGAATTTACCGTTAACCTGAATCCCGGTGATCTGTCCCTTGCCTTGATGTCCTTTGAGAGCGAGACCGGCGAAGACGTGTCGTTTGCCTATGATTTCCTGGAACGGAACGCCATCACAAGCTGGGCTTCCCTGGTTTCCCGTGCCCATACGCCCGGTCCGGAGCAGGCGCTCTTTCAGGCGGCGGCGGTCGGCTTCGGCGCCATAAACGCCGTGGCCCGGATGGAAGCGGCTGACCTGAATTTTGAAAAGGAAGTTGGCCTTGATAAAGTGCTGTATTTCAACCTCTGGTTAAGCGTCGCCAAATCCCTGATTTACAGCACCGTTGTGGACGAAATATGCTTCCACTGTCCGGAGCCTGGTGAGCCGTCCCTGGACGTGGTGATCTGCCAAGGTTCCAGCGGCATCATGATAGGCCCCGTTGAGATTTGCCATTACTGCTTTTTCTGGACCTATCCCCTGACGAACTGCACAAGCTTCTGTCACACGAGCATGAACTGTTTCACCAGCATCTGCGCCCCGACCCAGTTATCGGTGGCCTGGGCGCGGGAGTGGGCAATTAACCGGCCCTGGTACATGAAATAGTAAATTCCCTGAAACATGTATAGCCCGTCATCGCTCTTGTTGATGCGGGATAGGCTCAGGATGAAGGGGACAGGAGTCAGGGTTGTGCCTGCCTTGAACTGAAGGCTATCTGAGGTTCACAATAGGCTTTCTGCATAAAAACAATAGAGGGGCGCGTGTTCCGTCTGTACGAACAACGTGCCCGCAACCAGTTGGCTGGAAGGAAATACCGTATGAGCAGAACGATAAATCGCCGGAAGTTCCTGAAGTGCGCGGCAGCGGCCGTGGCGGCCCCGATTATCGTGCCCGCGTCGGCCCTGGGCCGGGACGGGGCGGTGGCGCCGTCGGAACGCATTACCGCCGCGGGTATCGGCATCCACGGCCGGGGCTTTCACGACCTCCAGTGGATGATCCGCAACAATGACGTGCAGGTCCTGGCGATCTGCGATATTCAGAAGAAGCAGCGGCTTGCCGTGAAAGACTTCGTGGACAAGTTTTACAATAACCAGGACTGCGCGATGTATGCGGACATGCGCGAGTTTTTTGAACAGCGGCCGGATATTGACGTCGTGCTGATCGCCACGGGCGACCGCTGGCATGCCCAGGCGTCCATTCGGGCCATGCGCGCCGGAAAGGACGTCTACACGGAAAAGCCCTCCACCATGACCATCGCCGAAGGACGGACTGTGGTGCAGACGGCGGCCACCTACGGCCGGGTTTACCAGACGGGCACCCAGCGGCTGAGCGAGCCGAACCATGTCTTCTGTATCGAGATGGCCCGCACGGGGCGGCTGGGCAAGGTGGACACCGCCTACGCGCATATCGCGCCCTGGGACGCGGCGAAAATGCCGCGCCAGTGGAAGGAAGCCCAGCCCGAGCCGCCCAAAGAAGAGGTGGACTGGGATGCCTGGCTGGGCCCGTGCCCCTGGCGCCCTTACAATGAGTCCTATGTCAGCGGCGGCTGGCGGGGCGATTATGATTTTCACACCAGCTGCATCGGCGAATGGGGTGCGCATACCTTCGCCCAGGCACAGATGGGCATCGGCATGGGCGAGACCTCGCCGATCAAGTACGATTATGTGGACAATGACAGCGGTGACGGCATGGTCTGCCATTTCGCCACGGGACAGAAACTGATTTTTTCCCGGGGGGACAAGTACTGGCATGGCTCCTGCGGCGAACTGTTTGAAGGGGAGCGTGGCTGGGCGGCCGCGGCGGACGGGTATTCGCAGCCCGACGTGTCCTCACCGGAACTGCTTCATGAGTTCAAGGAAGTGGTGGGCGAATATCAGGCCCGCACGGGGCGTTCCTTGGACCATATGCGCAACTTCCTCGATTGCGTGAAATCCCGGCAGGAGCCCGTGGCCAATCCGCGGGTGATGCATCATTCCATGTGCACGGTCCACGCGGCGAATATCTGCATGTGGCTCGGCCGCGATCTGACCTATGACCCGAAAGCGGAATGTTTCGTGAACGATGATGAAGCCAACCGCTTCCTGGCACGGGCCGAGCGGTCTCCGTGGGTGCTCTAAACCGTGAACATTCACCCGGAAAGGGAAAGGATATTCTTATGCGCAAGCATTCGTTTGTTGTCTTGATGACTGTACTGGCCGCCCTTGGCGCCATGGCCCAGAGTGATCCCGTCGCGGTGCTCCAATCGGACGCCCCGCTTTTTGAAAAAAACGAGGCCTGCCGGCTCCTCTCCACCTCGGGGAATGTCGATGCCATCCTCGTGCTCGAGACGCTGCTGGCGGATGAATCCCTTTCGGATATGGCCCGGTACGCCCTGGAACCCATGCCCGGGACCGAGGCAGACGCCGCGCTGCGCCGGGCATTGAAAACCACCTCGGGTAAACTGAAGGCCGGGGTGGTTACTTCGCTGGGTGTGCGGCGGGATGTGTCCGCCGTGCCCGAAATCATCCCGCTGTTGAACGATGAAGACGGTTATGTGAAGGAGGCCGCCGCGCGCACCCTGGGCCGCATCGGCGCTCCCGAAGGAGTCAGTGCCCTGGAAAGCGCCATTGCCCGGCCCGACCTCGCCTATGCCTTCGCACAAGCCCTGGCGGATGGCCTTTTCTTTGCTGCGGAAGATCTCGCTGCCGAAGGCAATACTTCCGGAGCTGCAAAGATTTATGATGCGGTCCGAGCGGTAGAGGTGCTCCCGGTGCATCTTC
>JAAYBJ010000279.1 GCA_012730105.1 Candidatus Hydrogenedentota bacterium | reverse complement strand
TCCGCGTAACCAAAACCCCGCCAATGAACCAGCGCACCCCCTTTAACAACCGCCAACGAAGCACCCGGGATAGCCCATCGAGTCACCAATTCCTCTACGAAATCATCCAACGCCTGAAACGCGGGATTCTGCGGGCTTCCTTGAACAGACGTCATTACGTCCCTTTGATCCGCCAAGGCGTTTGAAAACGATGGGATCAGGCATAGTACAGGCAGCAAAAGCAGGCTCAAATAATGCAATAATCGACTACTCCTAACATGATATGCCATGATCAGGGCGCCTGTTCCCCTTGCTCCTTGTCTTTATCGTAAAACGGGAGTTGAATTTAGAAGTCGTTTTCAAACCAAAAGACTTGTAACAGTTTAGCCATCTGCAGTAATTGCATTTGCGGTGATCGTAAACCGCTTTCTTTTGGAGTGCGCAAGCCCTGCTTGCGCTTTGACTTTCCCAGCACCTTAACCTTTAAAGCTGGCGGATTATACTCACGGACTATGTGGACAAGAAAACGAAAGCGCAAGTAGGACTTGCGCACTCCATATCGGCAATGAAACGGTTATCCAATTTCTTCTTAGTCTTCATGTTATAACAAGGCGATGGTTCGCATCAGACGGCTAAAACGATACGTTTTTTTTCATTCTGATGTCCGCTTTTGGCGACATATGGACTGCTTTAAAAAGAAATGAGCGACCCGTGACCTGTCCATCGTTAAAGCGCGGGGGGCGCACCTTCCGGTGCGGCGTCCGGCAGGGACGCCTCCGGTGCGGCCTCGGGTGGTGCGGCTTCGGCGGCACGTTTCTGAAGCGTCAGGCGGTCATAATGCAGTATGACCCGCACATCCGGAGCGATTTCAGCGAGATCCTTGCGCAGGAAATCCAGCAGGGTGGTGCCCGTCGCCACGGTACGTGTGAATGCGCGTTCTTCTTTTGACAAGGCGTCCAGGTTCTCGTCCACATCCAGGTCTACCTTGGCGTCCGCCACCAGTTTACGAATGACATCCAGGTAATCCGCTTTCTCGTAAACCAGGGGATCTGTGGCGATAACGGCGGTCAGTGCGCTGTGAAATTCGGGGGACACCTCTTCCCCGGGCATAATATCCGGACCAAGCGTCAACCCCTCTTCGGCGGCACCACCCAAATCATCCTCCTCGGCCGCATAAATGACTTCCTTGACCTGCGTCGTGGGAATTTGGAGGTAGGGTTCCCCCGGAAGATATTCAATTTCCACAAACATGGGAGAATGGCGGACCACCTTGACGCCGCGCAACTCCGAACCCTTTTTAAAGACCACAATATCGCCTTCAAGCGGCGTTATTTCCCCGTCGGAAGACTCTTCCTCAACGGCCGCTTCCGAATCCGCAACCGCGCTTTGCGCATCCTCTTCCGAATCCTCAGTCGCGGCTTCCTCCGGCTGCGCGTAACCCACACAGGCCAGGAGCAGCAGGGTAATAGAAAACAGCGTCATCATCCTTTTCATGTCAAATAACCTCCACAGTAAGGGCAGTCCACATCATCATGTTTTCCCGCACATCCTGCCTGGCATGAACAGGGTTCAACGAAGACAGCCGCCTGTGACACCAGGGAAAGAATGGGGCATCCAATTAAAAAATAGTAATTAGAATTGTAAAATTCCGCGACACTAATGTCAATATTTACTTCCAGGCCCCGGTTCCGAAGCCTGTTTTACAGGATGTCATGCCGCGAATCATCGCACATAGATAATGGCTACGCAGGTGACTGCCCAGAGCAGCACGGCGGCGCAGGTCGGCCAATCCTTGAGCAGCACCTGGCTCGGGTCGCCGGTGCCGTTGTGTTCCACCAGCCACAGGTAACGGGCCAGCCCATAGACGACAAAGGGGAGCGTCATATACAGTTTGTCGGTGCCAATGCGCGCAACGACTTCGGCGCTGCAGGTGTAGATGGTGAAGGTGATCAGCGCACCGCCGGCAACAATAAGCAACATCTGATCGATAAAAACCGTACTGTAATGATGCAGGACTTCCCGGTGGTTGCGGGCTTGGCCTTCCAGCAGGACGATTTCGCCCCGCCGTTTGCCGAGGGCCAGAAACAGCGCCAGGAAAAGGGTGCATACGATGAGCCAGTTGGAAAAGACAACCTCGATGGCCACGGCGCCGGCGATGGCGCGTACGACGAATCCGAGGGCCACCACGATCACGTCCACAATAAACACGTTTTTCAGGAGGAGACTGTAGCTGACGGTAAGGATGATATACACCAACAACGCCCACAGGAACCTGTCATTTAAGGGGAGCGCCAGCCCGATAGACGCCGCCAACAGCAGCCCGCCCAGCAGGCCCGCGCTGGCAGGGCTGATATCCCCTCGGGGCAGGGGCCGCAGACTTTTTTCCGGATGACGCTTGTCGTTTTCGAGGTCACGAATATCATTGTAAATATAGGTCGCGCTCGCGGCAAGGCAGAAGGAGAGCATGGCCAGAAAACTTCGCGCCACGGCGTCAAAATTCATCAACTGCTGCGCGAACACCAGCGGCATCAGCACCAGCGCGTTCTTGGTCCACTGATACACCCGCATAAGCCGGGCCATGGTATAGAGTTTTGTTAAGACCGCATGCATCAGAGGTTCATCTTTTTAAACTGCCATTCGGGAATGCTCTTGATAATATACATGATATAACGCCAGAAACAGGAAACATACACCACGTTTTTCCGGCCGGTGACGGCCTTGACCATAGCTTTCGCCGCCGCCTCGGGGGAGGCCACCAGCGGACCGGGCAGTTTCATGCCGTAGGTCATGGGCGTATCCATGAAACCGGGCTTGATGGTGGTTACCTGCACACCGGAGGCGTGCAGCCGGTTGCGCAGTCCCTGGAGATAGACGGTCAGCCCGCCCTTGGACGCACCGTAGATGTAGTTCGCCTTGCGTCCACGATCACCCGCGACGGAAGTCAGCGCGGCGATAAATCCCGCCTTGCGCGCTTCGAAAGCCGCGGCGAAAGGTTCCAGAATGGAGATCGCGCCCGTCAGATTGGTGTCCAGGGTGCGCCGTGCGATCGCGAAGTCCGCCTGGGCATCGGCCTGGTCCGCCATGAATCCGAAACAGAGCACCACGCCGCCGGGCAGTTCGCCGAAAGCCTCTTCGCACTGCACGGGGAACGCGCCGTGTCCCTCGAAAGCGAGCGCGTCAAAATAAAAGGTGTGGCAGGAGACCGTATAGCGGGTGCGGATGTCGACCGCCAGGCGGTCCAGTTCTTCCATATTCCGTCCAGCAAGACCGACGGCATAGCCCAGCCGGGCGAACTGGTCGGCTATGTACCGCGCCACGCCGGAGGTGGCGCCCAGGATAACGACGGATTTCGGGAGCGGAGAACGCACGTTAAGCATCCTTTCCTTCGGTCAGGCGCAGCCGGCGCGACATATCGGAGCGCAATACACCCTGCGGATCGAGCGTGCCCTGCAGTTCACGGAATTTCGCGAGGTCCTCGCCATACATGGCCGCGAAGGTTTCGGGATCAGTCACTGCGTCCTTGGCCAGGTATAAGCGGCCGCCATGATCCAGCAGAATCTGGTCCAGCTCCCGGGTAAACGCCTCCAGTCCGCGCCGGTTGGGTATGTCGAGGGCGAGGGTATATCCCGGCGTCGGATAGGAAAGCAGGCCGCGGCCCGCCGCGCCGAAACATTTCAGCACGACGAGGAAAGAAGCGCGCCGCGCCGACGCGAGATGCTCGAGCATCTTGACCAGCCCCGCCTTTTCTTCCTTGGGGAACGTGGCCTGGTATTGGATGAAACCCCGTTTGCCGTACATGCGGTTCCACTGCAGCACGCCGTCCAGCGGGTAGAAATACTTGTCATAATCCACGAGTTTGTCTTTGGCGTCCCGGTTCGCGGCATAAAAAAGCGTGTTGAAGGCCGTGATACTCCAACTGTTCAGCGCAAAACCCGGGAAATCCAGGGGCACCGCCAGGGTGGGACGTTTCGGAAGCCGGAACGGCGCGCTTGCCAGTTTCGCGGGGAGCTCGGACGTCACCGCGTGGTTTCCGCGCATCAGCACCGACCGGCCCAGTGAGCCCTTGGAGGCCAGGCAGTCCACCCAGGCCACGGAATAGCGGTAATCGTTATCAGAGGTGTCCATCGCCTCCAGCGCAACATCCAGATGAGCGCAACGTTGGTAATCCACACGCACATAGGCGGATTCCACGCGGCGCAGTCGCAGCCGGGCGCGAAGAATAAGGCCGGTCAGGCCGACACCGCCCACGGTCGCCCAGAACACCTCGCTGTTTTCCTCCGGCGAGCAGGTGAGAACGCCCCGTGCGGGCGTCCAGAGGTCTATCGATTCCACAAAATTGGAAAAGGTGCCGTCGAGATGGTGGTTCTTGCCATGCACGTCATTGGCGATGGCGCCGGCCACGGTGACAAACTTGGTGCCGGGCGTGACCGGCAGAAAAAAGCCCCGGGGCACGAAGGCGTCCAGGATTTCCGCCAGGCTCACGCCACCTTCGCATTCCAGCACGCCCGTTTCCGGGTCGAACTGAATCATGCAGTTATAACGGGACAGGTCGATGACACTGCCCGTTGCATTGACGGCGGTGTCGCCGTAGCTGCGGCCCAGCCCGCGCGCAATGAAGGGACGTTCCGCCCCGGCATCGAGCAGTTCCGCCACTTCGGCGCGCCGCTCCGGCCGATACACGGCACAGGATCGGGGCTGATAGCGACCCCAGCCGGCCAAGGGCCCGTTGGTGACTGCGGAAGACACAGATTACTCCTCTCCACGATTATCTACGCGCCGGAACCCCGCGCAACAGCATGTGAACGCGGCGCGCCGGCAATGCGCACTCCTCCTCCCAAAGCCGGGAGGCGGGAAACAGATTTTAGTCTATCCCAATCCGGCGGTCGCCTACAACTTCAGGCACGGAACTGCATTTCCGTTTCGTTCAGGAAAGGGGGATATCCGCGCAGTTCAATTCCTTGGCGGCCTTAACCTCGTCCAGCCGGCCCACGGGGAGTCCGGACGGCGCCGCGTGCAGCGATTCGGGATCTTCATCGGCAAGCCGCGCAATTTCCAGCATGGCGTCGCAGAAGGCGTCGAGGGTTTCCCGCGATTCCGTTTCGGTAGGCTCGATCATGAGACATTCCTTGACGGTGAGCGGAAAATAGATCGTGGGAGCGTGGAAGCCCCGGTCCAACAACGCCTTGGCGATATCAAGGGCGTGCACACCCTTTGCGGACGCCATGTCGGCGGCGGTAAGCAGGCATTCGTGCATGCAGAACCCGTCAAAAGCCGCGGGATAAGCCTGCCGCAGGCGGCGCAGCACATAATTGGCGTTCAGCACGGCGTGACCGCTGACGTCCCGAAGTCCGTCACCGCCGAGAGCCAGGATATAGGCATAGGCACGCACGGCGACGAGGAAACTGCCGAAAAACGGGGACACCTTGCCGATGGTTTTTTCCGCGTTCCGCAGGACATACCCTGTCCCCGTTTTTTCAACCCTGGGCGAGGGCAGGTAGGGCAGGAGGCATTCGCCCACGGCGATGGCGCCGGAACCGGGGCCACCCATGCCGTGGGGCGTGCCGAAGGTTTTGTGCAGATTGAAGTGCATCACGTCGAATCCCAGTTCCCCCGGGCGGCACCGGCCGATGATGGCGTTGAGGTTCGCCCCGTCATAATACATCAACGCGCCGGCCTCATGGGCCAGGGCGGCTATATCCGCCACGTGGGGCTCAAACATGCCATGGGTGTTCGGGCAAGTGAGCATGACGCCCGCGACATGAGGGCCCAGCAGCGCCTTGAACGCCTTCAGATCCACGGCGCCGGAGGCTTCGGAGGGAATGGTCTGCACCTTGAACCCGGCAATCGCGGCGCTGGCGGGATTGGTGCCGTGCGCGGAGTCGGGGATCAGGACGGTATCGCGCGCTGTGTCGCTGCGGTCGCGATGATAAGCCGCAATCAGCAGCACCCCGGTCAGTTCTCCGTGCGCGCCGGCCATAGGCTGCAGGCACCCGGCTTGCATGCCCCCGATTTCGGCGAGCAGCCGCTCCATGTCGAATACCAGTTCCAGGGCGCCCTGGCAGTCTTCCAGGTACGCTTCTGAAGCGCCCAGTTGCGGGTGCAACCCGGCGAATCCCGGGAGTGAAGCCACCGCCTCGGCGATCTTGGCGTTGTATTTCATCGTGCAGGAGCCCAGCGGATAGAACTGGGCATCCACGCCGTAATTCTTCTGAGAGAGGCGCGTGAAATGACGCACCACATCGAGTTCACTCATTTCAGGCAGTGCGAGGGGCGTGTCGCGGCGCAGAGCCTCCGGCAACACGGCCTCCGGCACGTCCAGGGGTGCGGGCAGCACGGCGCAGCGGCCGGGAACACTGGATTCAAAAATCGTTTTAGTCATGACAGGCCTCCCGCAACGCTTCAGCAAAGACGTCCAGTTCTTCACGGGTGCGTTTTTCCGTGACGGCGATGAGCAGGTCATTGGGGCCGCCGCGTCCCATGGCCGCCAGGGGCAGCCCCGGCAGGAAGCCTTTGCCGCGCAGCGCGGCGATAACCCCGTCCGCCTCGCGGGGCAGGCGCACGGCAAATTCGTTGAAGGTAGGGCCTTCGTTTAACAGTTCCACAAAGTCAAGCCGGGATTTCAGATATTCCGCCTTGGAAAAGCAGGCGCGCGCCGTAGCTTCCAGGCCGGTCTTGCCGAGCAGGCACAAGTGGATCAGCGCGCGCAGCGCGCAGAGCGCCTGGTTCGAGCAAATGTTTGAGAGGGCTTTTTCCCGCCGGATATGCTGTTCCCGCGCCTGCAGGGTCAGCACATAGCCGCGCCGTCCGGCGGCGTCCGTTGTGGCCGCGGCGATACGGCCCGGCATTTTACGGATATACGCCTTGCGCGCCGCCAGGATACCCAGATAGGGGCCGCCGAAGCCCAACGGCAATCCCAGGCTTTGTCCCTCGGCGATGGCGATGTCCGCGCCCATGGCTCCGGGCGTCTTCACCATGCCAAGCGACACAGGATTAACCGACACGACCAGCAGCGCGCCGCAATCGTGGCAGGCGTTGGCCAGGCTGGACAAATCGCGCAGGTCGCCTGTAAAGGCGGGGTTTTGCGCAATGACGCATGCAATGTCATTCCCCGTGGGCGCGTCGCCGTCGGCCACCTCGATGGGGGAACCTGCAAGATGGGTTTCCAGCATCCGGCGCCATACGGGATGGAGGGAAGCGTGAGTCAGCACCTTGCGGCGGCCCGTGATGCGGCAGGCCATGGAGGCCGCCTCGAAGACCGCCGTGCCGCCGTCATACAGGGACGCATTGGCACATTCCATGTCCATCAGGCGGCTGACGACCGACTGGTATTCATAGATGGCCTGCAGGGTGCCCTGGGCGCTTTCGGGCTGATAGGGGGTATAGGCGGTATAAAACTCGCTGCGCCCGGCAAGGGCGTCCACCGCTGCGGGGATGTAGTGGTCGTAATAGCCGCCGCCCAGGAAGGAAACGTATTCGACAGTATTCTTGCCCGCAAGCGCCTCGAGTTTTCTGCGGAGGGAGAATTCGCTGAGTCCTTCGGGCAGGTCCCACTGACGCAGTCGCAATGCTTCGGGTATCATTTCAAAAAAGGCGTCTATCGATGCCGCGCCTGCGGCGGACAGCATCTCCCGCTGTTCGGCCAGCGTAGCCGGTGTCCAGTTCATGGCAATAATTCACTCCATGCCGCAACGGCGGCGTCCACGCTTGGTTCCGGCTACTCGACGGTCTTCAAATATCCCCGGTAGGAACGGGAATCCATCAGGTCGTTGTACTCTTCCAGGGAAACGTCTTTGAGCTTCAGGATCCAGCCCTTGCCGAAGGGATCCCGGTTGATGAGATCCGGCTCCATTTCGAGGATATCGTTCACCTCGGCCACCACGCCCGTCACCGGCGCGTAGACGTCACTGGCCGCCTTGACCGATTCGATGACCGCGGCATCTTCGCCCCGTTCCAGGCGCCTGCCCACTTCGGGCAGTTCCACAAAGGTGATTTCGCCCAGTTCCTCGGCGGCGTATTCGGTAATGCCGATCACATACAGGCCGCGCTGTTCGACGATCCACTCGTGTTCTTCCGTGTATTTCAGCGTATCCGGATTCATACTCTTCACTCTCCACTATGCTTTAAGGTTTCCGATTTCAATGCGATTGCGGCCTGTGGCCTGCTTGTACAGCGGCGCCGTTTCAACAACAACCAGCAGGGACCGGGGACCGGCCTCCAGCTGCAGGCCGGGACGCGCCAAAGCGGCCGGAATATATCCCAGCCCGACGCCGCACCCGACACTGGGGCCGAAGGTGCCGCTGGTCACTTCGCCCACAACGGCACCGTCATGACGCAACTCGAAGCCATGGCGAGGCGCGCGTTTGTCAACACTGCGCAACGGGGTCAACACCTGGTAGTCGCCCGATTCGCGCTGCGTTTCCATCACCGATTTGCCCGGGAATTCCGTGTCCCAGGCGATGAACCGGTCCAAACCCGCTTCCAAAGGCGTGCGCGCTTCATCCACATCCTGTCCGCTCAACGCATAGCACATCTCCGTGCGCAGCGTGTCCCGGGCGCCCAGGCCGCAGGGCAATACTTCAGGCAGGGCACGCAAGACCCGCCACAAACGAAGCGCCGCGGTATCGGGCACAAATATCTCATACCCCAGCTCGCCCGTATAACCGGCCCGGGTGACGATCACATCCACGCCGTCCCATGTAAAACGTCCGCCGGCCCAGAAAGATAACGCGTCCACGCCGCTGAAACCCGCCTCCAACATCACCTTCGGCGCCAGCGGGCCTTGCACGTCGATCTTGGCCATAGCGGCGGACAGATTTTCTATTTCAGGGACATATCTTTTCAGATGCCCGGCGACCTGATCGAGCGCACCGGCATTGGTAACCAGAAAAAGTTCTTCGGGAGAAAACTTCAGGGCAACGCAGTCGTCTATTATCCCGCCCGATAAACTCAGCAGGGTCGTATACCGACAGCGGCCCACGGAAAGTTTGACCATGTCGCCAACAACAAGGTTGCTGAAGGCGCGAATATTTTCCGCGCCGTGAATAAGGAACTCGCCCATGTGCGAACAGTCGAATATGCCCGCCTCTTGACGTACCCACCGATGTTCTTCCAGAATCCCCCGGAATTGGATGGGCAATCCCCACCCGTGAAAGTCAACGACTTTCCCCCCGTCTTGTTCATAGGCTTCATATAAAGGCGTGTATTGCATGGCGCACCTCTCAGGTCAACAGATCCCACGTGTCATGCGCCCAGGCGAACGGCTAGACTCCCACCTGCCGCTCCACCGTGGTATGCTCCACGCCTTTACTCGCCAGTCACGGCAGGATCACTGCCCATACTATGCCATAATTCCCCCGAAAATGCAACTTATCACCCTCGCGCAACCCGACAATACATAGATAAATGCGATTAGATTAGTATTTTCAACCTATTTCCCGATTGAATGCCCTGCAAGTTGCTCGTTTTTCATTAAAAGACATGCGCTGACGCCTATTACCTATCCTTTCCTCGGCCTTCACAAAAAAATAGTTGGCACCTGTTTCCGCCTTGCCTTCAATCTTGCCCATGTGACCCACAACCAATTTGCGTCATGGACAGTCCAATACGGTGATAACGGGTTCCGGATGTCCGCACGGCGGGCCGTGGAAAAGGATGTAACCTACAGGAAAAATGGCATGCGTAAATTTTTTAAATGGGTGCTGTATCTGAGCGGCGGCGCATTTCTAATACTATGGGCGTTAACGACCATTTTCGGGGTCTATTTTACGGTGCGCCAGCGCCCGTCCGATTTTGACGACCCGGCCGATCTCGCAGGGCGGCCCGTGGAGGCCGTGACGATTACCACAACCGACGGCATTGATTTGTCCGCGTGGTACGTCAAAGGTTCCACAGACCGGGCCGTGGTGTTGCTGGCGGGCATTGATTCCAACCGCAACACCTGCCGCGGACGCGGCGAGTTTTATCTTGATCAGGGATTCAGCGTACTGCTGCCGGACCTGCGCGGCTCCGGTAAGAGCCGGGAGGGGCTGGTAACCGTCGGTTGGCAGGAGCGTAAGGATCTTGTCGCCTGCTACTACTTCCTCAAGTATCGGGGCTACACCCATATCGGCGCCGACGGCATTTCCCTGGGCGCGGCCACCATCTGTTACGCCATGCCGGAGCTGCCGGAACTTTCCTTTGCCATTATCGAATCCAGTTACGACACGATCGCCAATGCCGTACGCAATCGCCTGGCCATGTTCCACACGCCTCATTTTATTGCGTACCCCTATTACGTGGGCTTTTCTTTGTTTGCGGGCGCGCCCCCCTGGCGCATGCGGCCCGTGGACTATGTCGCCAGAACCTCGTCCCCCACACTGGTGCTGGCCGGAGATTCCGAGGTGGAAATCCCCGTACATGAAACGCAGTCCATTTACGAACGCTGCACCGCACCCATAAAACGGCTGCATTTCTTCAAGGGCGCGGGACACTGGAATTTCCTGAGCAAGTACCCGGAGGAATACAAGCAGGTGGTGCTCGATTTCCTCGATGCGGTTTTCGAAGCCGAAAACGCCACCCTGGCGTCGCAGGCGGTTTCAGACGCGGCATAACTGTACCCGGGTAAGACCTGCATCCGCCTCCGCAGATTCTGTAAGGCGAATCGTCTTTACAGGATACTGTAATCCGCTCGCTGTCATACCGAAAAGGGGCCTCCGCCGAAATGCATTGAACACCATCCTAGGGGGGTACTGCCCCGCATTCCCGCCATTGTTGTCAAATACATAGGAGACCAACAGGCTCGTTATTATTATCTCCTGAAAAAGTCTTATCCAAAATCTTCTCAAAAAGAGGTTGACAAACACTGCCGTATGTAGTAAAATTAATATAGAGTAATCGGTTACTACCGTTAAATATGCGCGCAACGCAGCAGGCGCTTAAGCGATGTTGAAGCATTGTTTACATATATGTGGAGTTTAAAAAATGTAGGATGCTGTGGACGGATACGAACCCCGGAAAGGTGGTGGTTGCAAAACGCATGTGAGCGTGCAGTAAGAAGTTTTTAGTGACCGTGGCATAAACACCGAATATAAAAAGGAGTACTGCTATGAAACGCAAAGGCTTCACACTCATTGAACTCTTGGTTGTCATTGCCATTAT
>JAAYBJ010000034.1 GCA_012730105.1 Candidatus Hydrogenedentota bacterium | reverse complement strand
TGGGCAGGGCTCTGGTGGTTCTCTGGCGCGCCGCGCGTGCAGGCCACCCGCTGAAACTCTACCAGCAGCATTTCCTGCCCATAGGCGACCTCAACGGGCTGATTACTGATTTGTGTTCCACGGCGGATCCGCGCGCGTGGGGCGCTTTGATCCCGGGGAATATGGGCGATTTGTGGAACCAGGCCCTGGAAGTGGAAGAGGACGAACAGGTTTCCAGGTTTGAACTGTTATCCGCCAATCATCTGACCGCCCTGTCGCGGCGCGCGAAACTGCAGACCGCCGGGCCGGAACGCGTGGCGGGATACTTGTGGGGCCTGTGGGTGGAAGCCTTCAATTTAAAACTGGTTATCAGCGGAAAACTCAACAAACTGGATACCGGCCTCCTGAAAAGCCGGATACGGGATACTTATGTCTAAAGCGTACGTGGTGGGAGATAAATCCCAGATGCTGGGGTTCAAAGGCGTCGGATTTGAAGTGGTCCATGCCGATGACGCGGAGTCACTGACGCGCGCGCTGGGACAACTGATTCGCAGCAATGACGCAAGCATCGTGCTGGTGAGCGAGGCCTTGGCCGAAGAAGGACAGGAGGCGCTGGCGAACTTTCGGGAGAACAGTTCGGCGGTTCTCTCCACGATTCCGACGCACAAGGGCAGCGCCCATTTGGGCTTTGCGGCAATACGTCGTATGGTGGAGTATTCCATCGGCGTGGATATGTTGGGTAAGGAATAAAAACAAACGATTGGCCCAGACCAACTGATAAAGCAAGGGTTTTTATTATGAGCAACGCACAGGGTGAAGTCGTCAAGGTATCCGGACCGCTGGTGGTGGCGAAAGGACTCGCGAACGCGTGCATGTATGAAATGGTGCGCGTGGGTGAGGCCCGCCTGTTCGGAGAAATCATCGAAATCCGGGGAGGCGACTGTTCCATCCAGGTATATGAAGAAACCGAGGGCATCGGCCCGGGGCAACCCGTGTTCCGCACCGGTGAAGCGCTCAGCGTGGAGTTGGGTCCGGGACTGATTCGCTCGATTTATGACGGGGTGCAGCGTCCCTTGGACAAACTGAACGCCGAATTCGGCGACTTTATTGTGCGCGGCGCGGAGAGTCCCGCTCTGGACCGGAAAACCCAATGGGACTTCGTTCCGGTCGCCAAGGTCGGCGACGCGGTGGCCGAAGGCGATGTACTGGGCACGGTGCAGGAAAGCAAACTGGTGGTGCACAAGATTATGGTGCCGAAGGGTGCGAAAGGCAAAGTGTCAAAAATCGCGCCCGTCACCGGCAATGTCGATACAGTGGTCGCCGTGATTGACACGGCCAACGGTTCTCGGGAGGTCACCATGGTGCAACGGTGGCCGGTGCGCCAGCCTCGTCCGGTTGCGCGCAAACTGCCCCCGAAGGAGACCATGACCACCGGTCAGCGCGTGCTTGATATGCTGTTCCCCTTGACCATGGGCGGCACGGCCTGCGTGCCGGGACCCTTCGGCAGCGGCAAGACCGTGGTGCAGCACCAGCTGGCCAAGTGGGCGAATGCCCGGATTGTGGTGTATGTGGGCTGTGGTGAGCGCGGCAATGAAATGACTGACGTGCTCATGGAGTTCCCCGAACTGAAGGACCCTGAATCGGGCGAGCCCCTGATGGAACGGACCGTGCTGATCGCCAATACGTCCAACATGCCCGTGGCGGCCCGTGAGGCCTCTGTGTTTACCGGGATTACCATTGCGGAATATTTCCGGGATATGGGCTATTCCGTGGCCCTGATGGCGGACTCTACCAGTCGCTGGGCCGAAGCCATGCGCGAAATGTCCGGCCGGCTTGAGGAAATGCCCGGTGAAGAAGGCTACCCGGCCTACCTGGCTTCCCGTATCGCCAGTTTCTATGAGCGCGCGGGCAGTGTCGTGTGCACCGGTTCGGAAGAGCGCAAAGGCACCCTGTCCATTATCGGCGCGGTTTCCCCTCCCGGCGGCGATTTCTCGGAACCCGTCGTGCAGGCCACGCTGCGCGTGGTGAAAGTGTTCTGGGGCTTGGACGACAAGCTGGCCTTCGCGCGCCATTTCCCCGCCATCAACTGGCTGACTTCGTATTCGCTGTACCAGGAGGTGGTGGACAGCCACTGCAATGAGCATGTGGACGCCAAGTGGCAGGAGAACCGACGCCGTGCCATGGGCATCCTGCAGCGGGAAGCCGAACTGGACGAACTGGTCCGGCTGGTCGGTATGGACGCGCTGCCTCAAACGGACCGCCTTCTGATGCAGGCCGCGAAGATGATCCGCGAGGACTTCCTGCACCAGAACGCCTTTGACGACCGCGACACGTACACGTCGCTGAAAAAACAGTTTAAAATGCTGGATGTGATTCTGCATTACTATGACAAGACCCAGCCGGCCCTCGGCGAAGGGGTGCCCCTGAACAAATTATTGACCCTGAATGTGCTCGAAGAAGTCGCCCGTGCAAAACTGATTGCAGAGTCCGACTTAGATCAATTCGATGCGCTGAAAGATAACATATCCAAGGAAATCGATGCGTTGCCGCGCTGATGGCGGCGGAAGCACAACCGTGACAGTGAACACTAAATGAGGACGTGCCGTGGTTACTAGAGAATATCGTACAGCAAAAGAGATTATCGGGCCGCTTGTCCTGGTCGATGGTGTCGAAGGCGTTACCTTTGGCGAATTGACGGACATAAAACTGGATGACGGCTCGGTTCGTCGTGGACGCGTGCTGGAAGTCAACCGGGACAAGGCGGTGGTGCAGGTCTTTGAAGGGACCAGCGGCCTTTCTCCTGAAAACATCGCCGTCAAGTTTCTCGGCAAGGGCATCGAACTCGGCGTGTCCAGCGACATGCTGGGTCGTGTTTTTGACGGGTTCGGCAGGCCCATCGACGACGGGCCCGAGATCATCCCGGAGAAATGGCTGAATATCAACGGCAACCCGATGAACCCGTACGCGCGCGATTATCCCAACGAGTTCATCCAGACCGGGATTTCGACCATTGACCTGCTCAACACGCTGGTCCGTGGACAGAAACTGCCCTTCTTCTCGGCCTCGGGGCTGCCCCATTCGCGCATGGCCGCCCAGGTCGCCCGGCAGGCGAAGGTGCTTAAGACCGGCGAAAAATTCGCCGTGGTCTTCGCCGCTATGGGCATTACCTTTGAGGAGTCTTCCTTCTTTATCGAAGACTTCCGGCGCACGGGCGCCCTCGAGCGCGCCGTGTTGTTCATGAACCTTGCCGACGACCCGGCCATCGAGCGTATTTCCGTGCCGCGCCTCGCCCTGACTACGGCGGAATTTCTCGCCTATGAAAAGGGCATGCACGTCCTGGTGATTCTTACAGACCTTACCAATTACTGCGAGGCCCTGCGCGAAATCTCCGCCGCCCGCAAGGAAGTGCCCGGCCGCCGCGGCTATCCCGGTTACCTGTACACGGACTTGTCCACCATCTATGAACGCGCGGGCCGCATCAAGGGCAAGGGGGGATCCATCACCCAGTTGCCCGTGCTGACCATGCCCGAAGACGACAAAACCCATCCCATCCCGGACCTTACGGGGTACATCACCGAGGGGCAGATTATCATGAGCCGGCCGCTGCATGCCCAAGGTATTTACCCGCCCGTGGACGTGCTCCCGTCCCTGTCCCGCCTCAAGGACAAGGGTATCGGTGAGGGCAAAACGCGCGCTGACCACGCCAATGTGATGAACCAGCTTTACTCCGCCTACGCCCGCGGCAAAAATGCCAAGGAACTGGCTGTTGTGTTGGGTGAGTCCGCCCTGAGCGAAATTGACCTGCTCTATGTGAAATTCGCGGACGCCTTTGAAGACCGCTTTATCCGCCAGGGCGAAGATGAAAACCGCACGATTGAGGAAAGTTTGGCCATCGGCTGGGATCTGCTGGGCATGCTGCCCAAGAGCGAACTCAAGCGCGTGCGCGACGAATTTATCGAGAAATATTACCCGAAAAAAGACTAACCCGCACCCCGCTGGAAGGAAATTCAGGATATGCGGCTTGCTGTAAATCCTACTCGCATGGAAATGTTGAAGATGCGCAAGCGCCTGCTCGTGGCGCAGCGCGGCCATAAGCTGCTCAAGGACAAACTTGACGGACTTATGAAAGACTTCGGCGAGATCGCCAGGGAATACAAGGAATACCGCCTGGCCGTGGATGAGGAACTCCCCGAGGTCCTGAAACTTTTCGTGCTGGCCGAGGCAACCTCCTCCCGCCTGATCATTGAAGATGCCCTGGAGGTCACCCGCCAGGAACTGCAGATTAAGGAAGCCCACAAGCGCGTCATGAGCGTTTTGATTCCCCATCTCGAAATCACCTTCGGGCAGAGCCAGGGCGGGTATTCCATGGTCCATACGTCCGCCGAACTGGACAAGGCCATATCGGGCCTCAAAAAATTCCTGACCAAATTGCTGAAGATGGCCGAACTCGAAGAGACGGTCCGGCGCATGTGTCAGGAAATTGAAAAGACCCGGCGCCGGGTGAATGCCCTTGAACACACCATGATCCCTCGCATGCAGGAAACCATCAAATACATCAACAGCAAACTTGATGAGATGGAACGTTCCACCACCAGCCGTCTGATGAAGATTAAGGCGCAACGCCTCGCGCAAGAGGGATAAAGACCGGGAACCGTTTCCCGAAACCGCAGGCAGAGACCAACACGCCTTCATCTTGCGGAGCCTGTCTCTGTTCGCGTAGAATCAGTCGTTTCCCCTGTGGTGTGCTGGAAGCGAATCTGAGCGAGGGTAGCGATGAACAACCGGTTGGTCTGGAAACTTGGCACTTTAGCGGTTTTCCTGGTTCTTGTCTTGTTCCTTCCTTTATTATCGCGACAGGGGCCATCGACATCAGTTCCTCCCCCGATTCAGGAAGAGAAGGTTCCGCAGTCACTGGATGACTTCAAAGCGCATTCGGCCCCTCCTGCAATACAAGTCAACCGAACCCCGTCTTCCGGTGTCATCGAAAATGCTTATCGAAACCATGCCCGTA
>JAAYBJ010000278.1 GCA_012730105.1 Candidatus Hydrogenedentota bacterium | reverse complement strand
CGTCCGGGACTTCGCCCGGAAGAAGTGGCGCCTTCGGCGCAGCTATCAAGTATACTATCTCATCATTTTTCGTAGCATATTCGTAATCAGGAGCCGATATATGAATATTCGAGATGATTTGACTTGGTTACCTATACTTAAAACAGAACTCATAATTGATTGTCAGCGAAATGGCCTTAAGCGCCTAATAACAAGTTAAAATGCCATAACCTGTTAGGTTTGTTGGGGATGATTTGGGGCTGTGTTATAATTCTTTTATCAAATACAGGAGCGAAAGAAATGACATACAAAGGACATGTGCGAAACGGGGCGATTGTGCTGGATGAACCCATCAATCTGCCCGAAGGCGCTATAGTAAGATTTGAGATAGCGGTGATTGAAGACGCCGCAGAGGATCAGGAAGTTCCGACATTGGCGCAACGACTGGCATCGGTTATCGGAAAAGCCGAAGCTTTGCCTGCCGACTGGTCTGAAAACCATGATGTCTACTTGCGGAAAGCCCACGGACAATGAAGACGGCCTTTGCGGACACATCGTTTTACCAGGCGTTGTTGAATCCCAAAGACAAGTGGCACGGCAGTGCGATGAATGTGTCCGCTGCATATCGTGGAAGCATGGTGACTTCTGAATATGTTCTGTGCGAGTTGGGCGCGTTGATGTCGCAAGGGCATCTGCGCCAATTATTCATGGAACTGGTCAAGGGTTTGGAATCGGCGCCCCGTGTGGAAATTATCCACGGTTCGCATCACGTCTTCGAAGCGGGACTGGCGCTCTTTGTTGAACGGCCCGACAAGGAGTGGTCGTTGACCGACTGCATTTCCTTTGCTCTTATGCAAGAAATGGGTATCACCGACGCATTGACCTGCGACCGTCATTTTGAGCAGGCAGGATTTCGGACAATGCTGATACAATAAGATGTACCCTGTGGCGTTGTGCGGGAAACTGAATCTTCGATCTAACATTGGGTTAAGCATAATTAAGTGTGATGCTCGGAATGGCACTAACTTAAAACATTTGCCAGGCGTAAATCGTAGTGTACTGAAGCAAATGCGGTGCAGTTCACCATGAGGCTATGCCTCCCCTATAAACGATGAAAATGTAGACGCGGCATCTTTGCAGGGTTGAAAGCGGCGAGGACGCCGCTTCTACATTCATTGGCTGAATTCCGTACGGGCGCTCAGGGCGTCTGCAACACGTAAAGGTCTTTCCAGCCGATACCGTCGGCGCCGCCCGTATGCAATTGCAGGGCGAAACTGCCTTCGAAAAGTTTCTGGCCGCTGTCTTCCAGGTCCAGCACCCGGATACCGTTGACCCAGGTGGTGACATGATTGCCCTTCGTGCGGATTTCGATTTCATTCCATTCCCCCACGCGCAGAGCGGTTGACTGCATGGTGTTGTGGTCAGGCTCAACGAGCCAGCCCCGTTGATAACTTTCATAGACCCAGCCCGTACTGCCGGGGTAGCCGGGTTCCACTTCCCCTTGAAGCCCGGCGATAACGGGATAACCATCCTCCGCACGGGGAGTGATTGTGGAATGGTAGAAAAGGCCGTAATTGCCGTCCCCGGTGACCTTGAAGCCGCCACGCACGCGGAAATCCTTGAAAATTTCCTCCGTGGCGAGATAGCCCTCTGATTTTTTGGGACCGCTTTTGCCCCAGATGACACCTTCCTGCGCCTGCCAGTCCTCTTCACCCCATTGCTTCCACCCGTTCAGTGTGGCGCCGTCAAACAGGGCCCGCCAATTGCCTTCGTGGCCGTAATCCTTGACGCGGACGTTACGGTACTCAATTTCGTTGAACTCCTCCTTCGCCTGATAGGGATTCAGCTGCAGGGCGACATAACCGTTGATAAAGGCCTCGTCCTCCACGCGGCAGGCCAGCACGTCATGGAGATACACTTCGATGAGATTTCCTCGGGCGACGACGCGAACCGTATTCCAGTCGCGCTGTTTCAGGGTCTTCACCGCGTCCGCAGCAGGCTCCGCCAGGTATCCGCGCCCATTTTCTTCCATGATGATCCCGGTGCCGAGACGCCTGCGGGTTTCCACGTTGACCTGGTAGCCGTGCATTTGACGGGTCGCGTTTTCGATGGTCTCTCCCTCCTGCAGCGGCATGCGCGGCAGCCAATGCGAGCGCAGCTGCAACCCGCCGTTGGTGGGGACCGGGGTGCGGAAGTCAAAGGTTATTTCACAATCGGCAAACATACTTTTTTCATACAGCAGCCAGCCGTTCGCGTCCTTCGCGGCTTTGCCGACGATGACGCCGTCTTCGGTTATCCGCCATTCGCCGCCGAGCACGCGCCAGCCGTCCAGGCTGTTACCCGGGGTAAGGGACTGCCAGTCCTGGGCAAAGGCGTTCAAGGACGCGGTCACAATCATTCCCGCAATTATTCCAAGGTGTAACTGCTTCATGGCTTCTCCTGTTCTTCTTACGGTTAAGCTACTAACGCGGGCATTGCCCGCAACCCACAAAACGTTTCAAAAGTATGTTGTCCACACTTTAGTGTGCGTGTTTAAACCTGAAACTTGAACAACATAGCACGCTAAAGCGTGAACAACATACAAATCTTCTTGTTTTTGATAGCGGCTACGAGCTGATAATCTACTAACATGGACTTTGCCGGCCATCCAACGCCTTATAATATTCGTGCTCGTAAATCGTACTCGTAATTGAAAAATTTCAAGATGGATTCGATTACGAATCACGATTACGATGAACGATTACAAAACACGAGCCCTAATCTTCGTGCTCACAAAAGCGTGAACAACCTGCAAATCTTCTTGTTTTTGATAGCGGTATCTCGAGAATAAGGTGACAACACACTAACTCCCGCAATACGGACAAGAGGCTATTCTACCCTGCCGACGCGGTGGAATGCACGATCACGGTTTGATTAATATCGGGCGCGGAAGCGGGCCAATATACGGACGCGTTGTCCGCCGTGACCGCCTCGATATAATACTCGATATCGTCATTCCCGGGAAAGGAAGCGAAGCGTCCGTGATACACGCCGCGCGCTACAGGATCAAAGGTCTGTTGGGTATAATCCCCTTCGCCCATCACCCGCCAGTGTAAAACAACCTTGACCACAGGTTCCGGACTGAGCGTCAGGACTTCGAGGTCGAGGGCCTCGCCCGGCCGACGGCTTGTTCGTATTGCGGGTACAACAACGCGCGTCTCGCCCGTGTACGTGTCGGGTAACAAAGCCTCCCGGGGCAGGACTTCTCCCAGAAGGGCTTCCAATTCTTTCTCCGGAGTGTCCAACATGGCGGGGAACGTGTGGGCTTCAAGGTTACAGATGGTGCCGAGTTCCCCGTAGGTAGAGACGGTACCCAGCAGCTGGGCATACGCTTTCGTAACCGCTGTGACAAGCGCGACACGTGCGGGGAGCGCTTTCTCATGGGCAAGCGCGGACTGCTGTTCGGCTGGCGCCGCCCTGACTTCGTCCATGGCACGGTTGAACACCGCCCACAGGCAATTCATTTCTGCCGTGGCGCGCAGGTAGGCAAGGGTGTGCAGCCAATAGTCAAACCGTTCCAGGCTTCCCTTTCCCTGTATCCGGCCGCGCAGCGCTTCAAATGCGTCCACGAAAGCATATTCCTCCCGTACCAGTTCCCACGGCCGCTCATCAGGTAGAAAATTACCCGGTCCGTCTTTCCAAGTGGAGGTGCGCGGATGCGCCCCGTCGATTTGATGCCAGATTTCACCCGCTTCGGCGCCTATGGATGCTCCGAATTCATGAACAGCCCAATCGGTATAGAAATCCAGCGCTGAAGGATCTTCCGGCCAGTGAGGGACATCCCCGGCGAAGTCTTTGTAAGCCCCGCCGCCACAGTTCACTTTAAGCGTCGTATCCCCGCATTCCACCTCAATGGCCGCGATGCACGGCCAATCCCGCACCCGTTCAAAGGAAATCCGTAGACGGCCATCGTTGACGGGAATGCCGTCAAAGGTCTTTACCAGGGCATGATTCCTGCCGGCTTCCTTGGCGATATCCAAGTCATCCAACACCAGCCTGTCCTGCAGCAGCACATCAAATACCCGGGCACCCGGTCCGTGCTGTCCTTCGCAAAAATGCAGGGTCCGTTCGGAACGGCCACTACATAGGCCTTGGCATCGAGACGGGTTGCCCGATATAAAGGATCGTCGTCGGTGCCCTCAATTTCCGCCGGGGTATACGCGGTATATACGGGGAAACCCGCCTCGGTGTCGCGCAGGCGGTAATGGCCTTCAGGGGATCCTGTCTCCGGCCAGTCCTGGCTCCAAGCGGCGCGCGCGAGGCACGCGAGGGTGGGCGCAATACCCCGGGTGCGCCAAAAGATGCCCATAAGCCCGTCACAACCGTATTCACGCGCCGCCCGCGCGTCCCTGCGCATACGGCGCGCCCAGAACTGGGGGGAGGCTAGGGCCGGATCGTCTTCCACCCAGGGAATGGCCCACTTGCCGCGCCCTTCAATTTTGTCAAAGGCGGCGTCCACGGGCTCATAACCCAGGTGACGGTTAATGGTGCTGACGGACACTTCCTTTGGCAGCTGATGATCCAGGTAGGCGCGGTCAAAGGGCGGTCCCAGCACCCACCCGCAGGTAGCCAGTTGAAACGGGGCATTGACGGCTTCGCGCGCCGCGCAGGCGGCGGCAAGGTCACGAATGGTCCGGCTTGCCTGTATTTCCGTGGCTCCCTCCCATGTCCAGTTTTCAGGTGTCCAGAACCAGTAATAGTCCAGGGGATGGGCCCGCATGATGCGCTTGAATATTCCCTCGTACACTTTTTGAGTCAACGCCGGGTCCGCCTCTATACCGGCATCCGCCACCCAGTCTTCGTAGGCGTCTCCGCCGCAATTGACTTTATAGGAAACATTGTTTCCTTCAACGGCTAGGGCGGCAATGGCCGGGAATTCGATCACGGCGCGAAATCCCACGTTCAGTGCCCCGCCACTAACTTCGATGCCGGGAAAGGAAAAGTCCAACGCGGCATTTTTCCCCGCCCTGGCAAAGATGTCAAGCCCCTCAATTACCGGCTTGTCCTGCAGGAGCACGTCAAATACCCGCGCACCGGCCGTATCGTAGGCGACCTCGGAGAATTTTAACACTACCGTGTACTTCCCTTCGGGTACGGCAAAGCGATATCCCGACACGTTGTACCGCACCGACTGATACAGCGGATCGGCTTCCGTATTGGCGATGGGGCTGCCGTAACGGGCAATGGAACCGCCAAGCGGGGCAATGGCGCCCGCGGACGGGACCTGTTTTTCCAGAATGTATTTGGGAATTGTCAGCGGGGTCTCCGTGCCGACACAGGTCTTTACCCCCAATTCACAAGCAAGGGAAAAGGCCTCGTTATACACTTCGCCCGTACGGTTAAAAACTTCGTTGCAGGCTTCCTCGGAATCGGGCCGGGGGGTGAAAGAACTCAGGAAATCCACGCCGTAACCGTCACGTGGAAACAGTTGGGACGCACCGCAGGCATACCGGCTGGTCGGGCGCACCGCATAGCCCCAGCCCACCGCCAAGGCCGTATTGTAATATTGGGCAGGATAACTTTTTCTGACCGTGCCGTCCTCGTTGATATCTCCCGGCTCGCCCACCCAAACGGTCGGCTCGGCAAGGGGATAGGTATGCAGGCCGATAAAGTTCATGCCCATTTTGGGCAACTGGGCAATCACCGCGCGATAGTGTTCCAAGGTCCACCAGTCCGGTCCCTCAGGAAAATCATGAAAGGGCTGAATGCCCCGCAAAGGGAACACGGGCGCGTGCCGTTCGTTGATGTCAGTAATCAACGGAAGCTGTTCCCGCACATCAGGCACGACATCGCCATGAAGGTAAAAGCGGATTCCCAGCAATTCCGCGAAACGGTACGCGCCATATAAGGTTTCGATATCGCCCGCCCCGGTCACGAACAGACACCGCCGTTTCTGATACTGCATATAAAGGGTGCGCAACAGAAAAGCGCCTTTCTCCAGGCCTGCTACATCCGTGTCCAGGAATTCACGAAGCACAACCTGGTCCGTGGCATCCGCGGCCGCATCATAGGGAATGTTCTCCACCGCACCCCATGCCCACTCCCGACGGTCCTTGTTCATGACAACAATGGCAGTATTTTTGCCCCAGTCCATCTCAGCCACGATGGGCAGCATCTGTCCTGTGCGCAGATAGGTATATCGCCGTATTTCCCGCGCGGCATACTGCTCCAGGGGGGAGGCATCCGAGGCGCACAAGATGACCGCGGACAGCCCCTCCGCAGCGGCCGTTGAGAAATTGACACCTATCACCGCCATAAAAAGGATCAGGACCGGCCTCATCTTCGCTCTCCTATAGTAGGGCTAAATCACACTGTGCACATGATAATAACCCAAAAACAGGTTCAGGGGGAAAAGAGCAATACAGCATCAGGAAAGGCGATCTGCAGGTCCCCATTTCCGAGGGCAACGCATGAGCAGTATTCCAGTTCCAGGCGAGGAATGGAACTTATGTGACGTATGAGACGTATGGGACCCATAGGACTTATGGCATCTTTATCTGCGCTTTTTTCATGACAAAGGGCAAAGACACCGGAATACCTAATGATGAGGGAAGGGGAGTTCGGGGGAAATGGGATCTTTATCCGCAGGGATGGGAAGCGGATAAAAATGGCGGAGAGGGAGGGATTCGAACCCTCGGTACAGTTTAAGCTGCACAACGCCTTAGCAGGGCGCCACCTTCAACCACTCGGTCACCTCTCCAAGGGCATGGATACAGTGTATCATTTACCGGAGGGACGGGTCAATTCAATGAGGGCCTAAATAACCGCTATGTTCCGGTTACACTAAGGGGTATACTATTCATCTCGCCGACACGAATGCAGCAGGAGAGCAAAACGCCCGGGCTATTGGGGCCCTGTACGGCAAAGCGTTGCTCTTTATGCCCGGGCCGGAAAAACAGGGAAAGGCGCATCATTTATGAACGCCACACGTTTCAGTCGGAGATCTTTTGTTCATTTGGGCGCGGTCACCGCCGCCGCGCTGAGCACCTCAACCGCGCCTGCCGCCGCGCAGGGTATCGATGAAGACCAGACGGTGCGCGACCGGCTCTGGATATGGGGACACATTCCGGGCGCCCACAACAAGGAATGGAACCTGCCGCGTCCGTCGCGCATGACGCCCGCGGAGGGCGCATTTTACCTGGGGGTGCCCAATCTGATGATGGTACGGTATAACAGCGAGCCGGAAACGCCCTTCGATCCCTACGCCATATCCCTGCGGCCTCTGAAGCGCGTGGTCTGGTCCATGACCGGTGCAGGCGGTGAAACGAACACAGAAGTGCGGGACCACGTGTTCGACTTGGCGCGCCGCTTTCCGAACATCACCGGGTTCATCATGGACGACTTTTTTACCCATGACGGCACCGGGGCCCTCACGCTCGAACAACTTCAAACCTTGCGGGACCAGATCAACGCGGACACCGTCAGCCGGCCCCTGTATGTGGTGCTCTATCTACACCAGTTGGATCTGCCCATCCAGCCCTACCTGGACTTCTGCGATAAAATCACTTTCTGGACCTGGAAATCCGAAGATTTGAACAATTTGGAGCGCAATTTTGAGCGGCTCGAGCATGTCGCACCCAAACACGGAAAACTGCTTGGCTGCTACATGTGGGATTACGGCAACCGCGCCCCGATGCCGCTGGACTTGATGAAAAAGCAATGCGCCCTGGGCCGGGAATGGTTACGGCAAGGCAGAATTGAAGGCATGATCTTTCTCGGGAGCAATGTATGCGACATTGAACTCGAAACCGTAGCATATGCCCGGCAGTGGGTGGCCTCAACAGGCGATGAAACGGTTTAACCGGACAGCCCGCATTTTCATGCCATCCGTCTACTCGCCGTAAATATATCCCTTCGCCTCGTGGGTGCGGCCGAACATGGTGGTGGCACGGATGTCAATCCTGTTAAAGCCGGTTTGGAGTTCAGCCGGAACCAGGGCGCGCCAGAGATGGCCGGTGTCACTCGGGCCGGGCATTCCCCTGCCGATGGCGGGGCGGAACTGATTGTCAATCCGCCTGATGGTTTTGTCATCAAGTTGGTCGATACCACGGCCTTCGGCAACCAGTTTGACGAACCGGTTCTGGCGTTCCGTGAGCTCCACATAGTAAGGCGCCTTCCCGGTAAACCGCTCCATGGGCACCCAGACCCCCTCGTTACAACGCATTTCCACCTGACAGCGTTCCGTGCCGTTAAAGAAATTAACAACCACCTCTCCCCTCTCTTCGCTCGTAATGGTTACCCGTTCCGGCGCATGCACGTCCATCTGGTAAGTGTTTGGACGGTTTGAGGGGTGATAAGCGAGATCATAGACACTGCCGCCTATCGTAAGGATGGAATACCCTTTCGGCGTTCCGTCCGACATGACGGCCTCCGGAATGCCCACGGCGTTGGGGAAACCACGATACCAGGAACCGCATGCGGTTCCTTGCACGATATGGTGATGAGGCTTCGTACCCGGCCAGCCCTCCCCGGCATCGAGAAAATAATGAGCATGGTCATGCGTATGGGCAGACAAGGAAATGCAGTTTGGAAAGTCGGCGATGGTCTCGAACAATTCGACCTTGTCCTGAATGCGCATGATGGGGATGTGCATTAACAGGATGATAAAAGCATCCTTGGGCACGTTAGCGAGGTAATTTCGGACAAAGGCCTGCTGCTGTTTTCCCAACTCCGCATGATAGTCTTCGGAGGGGAGTTCATAGCGGATATCGTTTAGTACAAGGATATGGGTATTGCCATAGGCGGCGGCGTAATAGGACGGGCCGATCTCGCGCTGGAAGGTTTCATAGGTGTAGTCGAGAGACGGGGCGTCGAAATCCGCGTCATGGTTGCCCGGCACAAAATGCCAGTTCAGCCCCGCCTGCGCAGCGGCCTGCCTGAGCGGCGCGAACATGCGCGGATTATTGAATACCACATCCCCCAAAACGCATCCGAACGCAACATCCAGCCCGGTGATCTCCGTCACCAGGTCCCTCAGGAAATAGCGGACCTCATCAAAGTCACGGACCTGGGTGTCCCCCAGGACAAGCATGCGGACAGGCCCCTCCACGGGCTGCGGCTGAAGCGGGAAGTTAATTTCTCCAGGCAATGCCCCGGTGGCGGGGATTCCGCCGAACTTGAGTTTCGGGGACCCTTGCGGCCGGTGAGGATAATAGAAGTTACGCACTCCAGTGTCAGGATCCTGGAGCACCTTCCAGTTACCCGGCTTAACCACGAACACAATGCCCGGGTCAGTGACGTCCAGGGTATATCGTCCCGCACTGTCCGTCATCACCACGGCCTCCCCATTGGACACGGCCACATCGGGAATGCCTGGTTCATTCGCATCCATGACAAAATTGGCATTCACATCATGGTACACTGTTCCGACAACCGTTTCGGCAGTTACAGGTAACACCAAAAAGAGTGCAATAAGGACCGAGACTAAAAAGCGCATGCATATCCCTTTCTTAACAAGTTTTACTAGACCAACGCGGGCCTTGCCCGCAATCCAACGCCCCATAGTATTCGTGCTCATAACGCGTGCTCACATCTCGCACTCATAATCGAAAAAGTGCAACAGGGGCAAGAGTACGAACCTCGAGTCATTATCCTCGTGCGCACAAGCCCGGAAAAAAGAGACAGCCATTCATGAGGCTATGCCTCCCCCATAAACAATGAAAATATCGACGCCGCATTCTTGGCGCATTGAAAGCGGCGGGAACGCCGCTTCTACATTCAGTAATTACATCAGGTTTATTTGCAGCCCGTCAGTTAAATTTTCAGAGCAGTCCCCGGAACTTCACAAATTTCCAAGCAACCCTCCTCACAGCCATTTCTTAACAGGAATCGTGAAACGCCGTATTTCATGGGTGCCTTCGGGCGTGGCCACTTCGGCATAGATCCAGATTTCATCTTCCACATACATCCAATGCGAGTAACGCCAGGTATGATGGGTCGCGCTGGGCGTGGCGCTCTTGACAAGCGGTGATGCCGGCGTCAGATCAATGATAGTATGCAGGTCAAACGTAAAGCCTATTCCCGTCATAATGTTATACACGGGCTCGTACCAACTGACCTTGGAGCCTTCGTAAATAAAGAGGTACCCCACGCCCACGGGCAAAACACTGGCCGGACGCACATAAAAGTTATGCCAGTCCTGCAGGTTTAGAATTGGTTCGTAAGGATTGCCCACGGGCTGCCAGACTGCCCCGTCGGCGCTGGTAAAGTGGAACACCCGTTCCGTCCGGCGCACCACGCCAATGACATAACAGTGATAAGCGCCGTTCGCGTGGATGATCACCGGATCCTTATACTCGTCCGGGGGCACGTCAAACTCGTGGGTCTTGGCCATGGGACCTATGACGACCCGGGCGGTTTCAGGGCGAAACAAGTCCGGGTTGTCGGCATCGTCAAACTTGATAATGGACCAGGGGCCGCCCTGCCAGGGACCACAGGCATAGAGTTTAAACCGGCCCGTTTCGGGGTCGGTCAACAACGCGGGACGTTCAAACCCGGGTATCGGCACCTCTTCGCGGCGTATTCGGTGCACGGTTTCAAAATCAATTCCATCCTCGCTGCGCAGGATTCTAAGTTCGTAACCTCGCAACCCGCGGGGTCCCTCGGCGGTGCGCATCCTGCAGGCCAGCCAGAAAACGCCTTCCTTGTCGCGCAGCACGGAAGGGGCGCCCGCCCACCAACCCGGTGCGATGGTGTCCGGCGCCAGGATTACATCGTAGCGGTCAAACAATCGATTTGCGGCGCCGTAGATATTGGAAACTTCCGGCACGGCGCCCTGCCAGTTTGAAGGCAATCCCATCAGGCTTAAAGCGCCGCAAATCACAACAGGTTCCCAAGACATGCTGTTTCCTTTCTGAATACAACGTCGCGAGATTCATCCGCCCCAAAGAGTGTTGTTCATCCCGCGGATACCGCCCCCGATAAAACGCCGCACTAACGGCGACAGGGCCTGTTTTAAGACAGGCGGATTCTGGCACTTGCACCGTCATGCCGCACCATTCGGAGACGGTCAGTGATTCGCCATCGCGCCATTACGCAGGTAGTACCGGGTAATCGCCGTATCAATATCCGACGACGAAGACACGACGGGCTCCACCCGCATGTTTGAAGCGATTTCTATATCCTCGATGGCGATCAGATCCAGTGGATTGGCCATGGCCACCACCAGCGTGCCCGCGTTAAGCATCAGCGGCACGCACCGGTGATTTCGCGCGATATGGGGAGGCACAAACTGGATGACCCCGGGATCCAATTCCTGGTTCAGGTCTTCAATATAACGCATGCGCAACTGGGCAGCCAGTGCGGCGGCGACAATCGCCTCGGTGACATGGCCGAGTTCAACAAGAATACTGCCTACACGACGTCTGGGATCCTTTGTTTTTAATTTCAGCGCCGTATCCAGTTGTTCCTGGGTTATGACTTCAGCCTCCATCAGGATTTCCCCGATGCGCTTGCGCTGGCCCCGTCGGCTCCGCTCAAAATTGACGGTAAGTTTTTTGGCCGGGGCCGGGGCCGGTTCCTCGTTGAGTGCCGGCGGGGAAACCATGTAATCCGAATCTCTGCCCTCGCCTTTTTTCACAATGGGGGCAGCAGGCGCGGGGCCTTGCGCTTTGAGGCGCAGCACCGTGGCACGCTCCCGCTCCAATTCCCCTTCCAAGCGCGCCACATGTTCCTTGAGCGTTTCCATTTCCCGTTGTTGATATTGCAGGCTGTCCATCTGCCCCATCAGCATTTTGGCTTGCAACTCCGCTTTTTCGCGCTCTTCATTGGTTTTGGTCAACGCCTGTTCCAGCTCGCCTACTTTTTCCTCGCGCTGCTGAAGCAGTTGTTCCAATTTCTCCCTGTCCCCTTTTGCATTCTGTATTTCTTCAAGTTGTTTCGCGACCTGCGCTTTTTCAGATTCCAGAGCCGCCAACTGCTCGCGCGCCTTTTCCGCCAACGCCTTATGCTCTTCGAGTTCAGTGAGCATAGCCTGGTGGTCCATGCGCAGGATGTCCAGTTCATTGGTAAAGGACTCGCGTTCGGTCTTGTGCGCGTTCAACGCCTCCCCCTGCGCCTGGTACTCCGTCCGCAACACCTCAAGCTCACCGGTGACCCCTTCCAAAGAAGTTTTCAGCTCGGCGCAGGAGGTCTCCAGGGCGGTTTCTTTTTCCCGGGCCCCCTGTTCAAGCGCCGCCAGTTTTTCCTCCAGTTCACGAAGGCTCCCATCGCGTTCCTGAAGGCTCTGTTCCAGTTCAGTGGCCTGTCCGGCTCTTACCTGGAGTTCCTCCAGCGCCGCGCTCAGCCGCTCCAACTCCTCATTTTTTGCCTGAAGATCCCCGCGAAGAAGTTCGCATTCCGCAGCTGCCCTTTCGAGTTCATCCATTTTGGCGACTTTTTCCCGGGCCAGCAACAATTCGTTTTGTACCGACTGCAAAAGCGTATCCCGTTCTCCGAGCTGGCTTTGCAACCCCCGGATACTTTCCTCCAGCACACCCCGCCCACGCTCCCCGTCTTCCACTCCCCCTTCGAGTTCCGCGATTGTCGCTTTTAACTGACCAATTTCCACCTGTAGCGACGCATTCTCCTCCAGGGATTGACCCTGCTTTTCCGGGGCTGATTCACGCGGCAGCATTGCTACCGACACCGCACCCCGCGCCGCTTCCAGTTTTTCCTCGATGTCGCCGATGGACCGCGCATACAGGGCGTCCATGTCATCCATTAACCGGGTCAGTTTCTCCAACGTTTCGGATACGTTCATATCCATACCCCTTCCTTGAATAGAAATAAGGACACGGCACTACATACTATATAAATAAATTATAAACGTTCTCGCTAGAATGTGCAAGAGATTCTCCGGCTTGTGGAACGGGTGTCAGAAAAGGCCGTCCAAAGCCCGCCCTTGTCCTTATTTTTTTCGTGCGACCGGTTTTGAATGAATACCCATGCCGTAATAGTCTTCGGCGGCTTCCAGCAACGCCTCGGACAAGGTCGGGTGGGTATGTATGGTATTGACAATTTCCTCGACGGTGGCCTCCATGCCCATGGCCAGCGCCGCCGCGGCAATCATTTCGCCCGCCTCGGGGCCGAGTATGTGAACGCCCAGGATTTCGTCCGTGGCGGCGTCACCGATAATCTTGACCATGCCGTCTGTGCTGCCGATGGAGTGGGCGCGCCCGTTGGCGGCAAACATAAAGCGCCCTGTCTTCACTTCATATCCCTGCTCTTTCGCCTGGCTCTCGGTAAGTCCCACGCTCGCCAGCTCAGGCTCGGTGAAGTTGCAGGCGGGCAGCACGCGATAGTTAATTCGCCTGGAACCGCCAGTGCAGTTGGTGGCGGCCACAATACCCTCCGCCGAGGCGCCATGGGCAAGCCAGGTCCGATCGATAACATCCCCCACGGCATACACGCCGGGCGCGTCCGTTTCGAGGCGGTCATTAACGATAATGCCGCCCCGCTTGCCCAGTTTGATTCCGAGAGCGGGATTGTCCGCGACCAGTTCGGAGTTACAGCGGACGCCGATAGCCACCAGGACGATTTCGGCTTCCACCACCCCCGGATGTTTTCCCTCGAGATGCAGTTTCGCCCCCGATTTCAAGCGGTCAATTTTAGCGACCGTGGTCCCGGTCCGCACGTCCATGCCGTTCTTTTTAAACACCCGCTCCAACACCTTCGCCGGTTCCTCATCAGCACGGGGCAACACAGTCGGCATCATTTCGATCAGAGTTACTTTCGCTCCGAAAGCGTTCCAGATGGAGGCGAACTCGGCGCCGATGGCCCCGGCCCCGATAATGGCCACGCTTTTGGGCACACGGTCCATACGCAACGCGTCGGTGCTGCCGATGACCACCTTGCCGTCGAACTCAAAGCCGGGGAGCTGGGCGGGCCGTCCGCCCGTGGCAATGATGATTTTCGCCGCACGCAGTTCTTCCTTGCCCACGCGGACGATACCCGGCGCGGGAAGGGCTGCCTCGCCCTGGTACAAGGCGATGCCGTTGGCCTTGAACAGGCCCTGTATGCCGCCGGTATTGATGCCCACCACCTTGTCCTTGCGCGCGAGGAGGCGTTTCATGTCGAGTTTGAGGTCTTTAATGACCAGGCCGAATTCCTCGGCATGCTGCAGTTTGTGAAACAAGCCCGCCGTATGAATGAGCGTCTTCGTGGGAATACACCCGATATTCAGACAGACGCCACCCAAAGGACCGCGTTCGACCACAGCGGTTTTCGCGCCGCGCTGGGCCGCGCGAATCGCGGCGACATAGCCGCCGGGCCCGGCGCCGATTACAACAACGTCATACTCGATCATGTCGGTATTTCTCCTATGGTTGCCGCCGTCTCAGAACGCGGCTTCTTCCAGAATTTCCCTGAGGCGTCCCATAAATTTCGCGGCCATGGCGCCGTCGATCACCCGATGATCGCTGGACAAGGTCAATTTCATAATGGGGCGGATATGCATGCCGCCGTCAATGACCACCACCCGGTCCTTCATCTGTCCGATGGCCAGAATGGCGCTGTCGGGCTGGTTGATAATAGCCGTAAAATGATCCACGCCAAAAGCGCCCAGGTTGGAAACGGTAAAAGTGTTGCCTTGGTAATCGTCGGGCAGCAGTTTCCCGGACTGGGCTTTTTCCGCGAGGGCTTTGGACGCGGCGCACAAGCCTTCCAGGGACAACAATTGCGCCTGCCGGATGACCGGCACCATCAGGCCGGCGGGCAGGGCCACGGCCATGCCCAGATTCACGTCACCGCCCTCTTCTATGGCATCGCCCGCCCATCGGGCGTTCACATTGGGGAATTCGCGCAACGCCCGCGCGGTGGCGAACAGAACCAGATCATTGTAAGACGCCTTGAAGGCCTTGAGGCGTCCACGGAATTCCTTGGCCGCCTGCATGTCCACCTCGACGGTCACATAATAATGCGGGGCGCTGTACTTGCTGGCGCTCATGCGCTCGGCGATTATGCGCCGCATCGGCGTAAGCGGCACTCGGCGCGGCCCGACGCCATCGGGGGCGGGCGCGGCGGACGCAGCCGCTGGGGGCGCTGCCAACGCCCGGCTCACATCGTCCTTAGTGACTTTGCCGCCAATGCCGGTACCCTGGATGACCGATGACGGAATGCCCGCATTTTCAATCATGCGGCGCGCGGTAGGCGTCATCTTTGCCGACCCCGCCGGGGCGCCGCCCGCAGCCAAAACATCCGTTTCCATGACACGGCCACCAACACCCGAACCGGCGAGGGTCGCGGGATCGATGCCACGCTCCGCGGCGGCCTTTCTCGCACGCGGCGATACGGACGCACCACCTGCGGGCGCGGTCGGGGAGACACTCGTTGTTGCTGCAGGCGCTGGCGCCGCCGGTGCAACCGCCGCCGGCTCGGAGAGCGGGGCCGCCGAGACCGCTCCGCCTTTGCCATAGCAGGCAAGATCCGGAAGCGCCTCATCCGCGCCGCCCACCAGGGCCACCACGGTAAGCACGGGCACTTCCACACCTTCCGGTACGAGTATCTTGCGCAGGATGCCCGAGGCCGTGCTCTCACACTCCACCTCGGCCTTGTCCGTTTGAATGGAAAACAGGGGGTCCCCCAGTTCCACGGCATCGCCTTCCTGCTTGAACCACTTTACTATTTCCGCTTCTTCCACCGAGTTGCCCATTTTGGGCAGTAGAATTTCCTGCATGGTCATCTTTCCTTATATATCGCTCATCATGGATTGAACAGCGGCGCGAATCATGGCCGCCTCCGAAGAATCGGCGGACAGGCCGCAGATATCCTGGAGTACGGCGTCAACGCCGCCGTCTCGTATTAACGACTGAATCTTCGGTACGGCCGGGTCTTCTGGGTTGTCGTAAAGAATGGCGGCCGCTACGGCCTTTGCCACGGCCTCGGGAACGACTCCCTGGCCGAGGCACAGACGCATGGCGCCGATAAGCCTGTCTTCCGGGCCGAGCTTGCGTTCGGGATCGCGCCCCACCCGGTCCACCCGGTCGGCCAGCGCGCGGTTGTGATAACGCAAAATCAAGTCCTGCCGATGCGCCTCAACATCACCGGCGCCCGTGCCGTATTTTTTTACCAGCGCGGCACAGCTTTCCCGGCCGGCCGCTTCCACGGACGCGCGCACCGAGGCATCGCGGATGGCCTCGTAAATAAACCGGTATCCCCGCCGGTAACCCAGGTAGGCCGTTGCCGCGTGGGTGAGGTTATGAACAAACAATTTGCGCTCGACATAGGCGGCGAAATTGGAGGCGGGTTTGAGATACCTGAGTTCAGGCACCGGCCCCCTGAACCCCCGGACATCCACCGGCAATTCGCAGTAGGGTTCCACCCATACGGCAAGCGGATCCTCCGCACGCTGTTCGGGCGTGACCACCGGCACCATCCGCCCGATACTCGCCTCCACGAATCCAACCCGCGTTTCCAGCAAGGGCAGATGATTCTTCTCCAAGTGGGCGGCCACCAGGGCACGCATATGCGCTTCACCGTTCTTTAAATTCTCACAAACGATAATATCAAGGGGCGGCGCGTCATTCCGGCTGAATCGGCGCACAATCGCGGCGGCAATCACCGGCGCGATATGGGGCAGCGCGTGGAGCCCCACCGCAGTGGAGGCAATGTCCGCCGCGGCCAGGGCTGTCGAGGCAGCCTCGATATCGCTTCCGTCCACGGCGTTTACCCGGTCAATGACAAGGGTGCGCCCGCCCTCGTCCGAAACCTCGTGAAGCGGATAGGCGCCCCGAAGGTTAAGGGCGTCCACCACGGGTTTGACCACGTCTATGAAGGTGGTCTGGTATCCGCTTTCACAATAGATCTGTCCGAGAAAACCGCGGCCGATGCTGCCCGCGCCAAAATGTACCGCCCGACCAGTCAATGAAAACTCCTTACGCCTCGACAAGCCGCTATCAGTGCCTGTGCAATCGTCGATTATTTCCGGGAAGAGTGTTCCCCTGCGTCTTTGTGTTACATGGGGAATGGAAGCGTAGTATAACAATTGGAAAACACCGATTGCCAAGTTCTTATGCACCCCGTCCGGCGCCCCTGCATTCCCGTATCAATAAAACTTGAATCGAGGACTCGTTTTTTGATAGAGTATTTTCCTGCAAGCTGTCTTGTGTACCCGTGGCTCAATTGGATAGAGCGTCTGGCTACGGACCAGAAGGTTGGGGGTTCGAGTCCCTCCGGGTACGCCATTTTTGTCTAATCCCGCGCGGTAATGTACGCGTGTGTGTATACTACGGGTTGAATTCGCCCCGGGCGCTGAAGTATCATCTTGCTTCCCGTACTTCTCGAACGGGGTGGGCTGTGTCTGCAAGGGAAGGCTTGTCGCCCTGAACAGACGCGGCTGTAAATGTGTTTAGAAAAGGATTGAATCAAGGTTATGGCAAAATATCGCGGTCCCAAACACAAATTAAGCCGTCGCGTGGGCAAATGCATCTGGGGACGTTCGGGCAGCCCTGCGGAAAAACGCCCCTATCCCCCCGGCCAGCATGGTAAAAACCTGCGCCGCAAGCTTTCGGTGTACGGCATTCAACTGCTTGAAAAGCAGAAACTGCGCATGTATTACGGCGGCATCATGGAACGCCAGATGCGCCGCATTTTCGACCAGGCCCGGCGCCTGGGCGGCAACACGGGCACCAACCTGCTGATGCTGCTCGAGTCCCGCCTGGACACGGTGGTATGGCGGCTCGGTTTCGCGCCGACCATCTTCTCCGCCCGCCAGATGGTCAACCATTGCCACGTTCTTGTGGACGGCGAGAAGGTCAATATTCCTTCTTTCCTGGTCAAGCCCGGCATGGTCATTGCAATACGCCCGCGGAGCCGCAAGATTCCTATTATCGTCGACGGCGCCGAGAATCCGCCCATGGAACTGCCGGAATACCTGGAGCGCGCGGCCAAATCCTTTGAAGGGAAAATGATCGGCACGCCGAACATTGCCAACATCCCGGTACAATTCGATACCACGAGCATCATTGGGTTCTACTCGCGTTAATACGGAACAGTTATTGCGTGTATCTTCGGCGGACCGCTTGAAACGGTTCGCCGTTTTATTTGGCAAGGCGCGCGGCCCTTTCACAAGCCGGCGCGACAACAACAGAAACGGCAGGCACAGACTATCCGGCCCGCCGGACATACGTTAAAGACGAGGAACCGCTGAATCATGAGTATCAAGGTTGTGGTGGGAGCAAATTGGGGCGATGAAGGCAAGGGGCGCATGGTGGATTATCTCGCCCGCGATGCCGCCTTTGTGGTGCGGTACCAGGGCGGCAACAACGCCGGCCACACGGTCATCAACGACTTCGGGGAGTTCAAACTGCACCTGCTGCCTTCGGGCGTGTTCTATCCCGAGGTGATCAATATTCTGGGCCCGGGCATGGTCATCGACTTGGAAGGGCTGATCACCGAGATGGACGATCTCACCTCCAAGGGGATACGCCCCAATATCCGCATTTCCGACCGGGCCACCATCTGCTTCCCCTTTCACCGGCTGGAAGACGGGCTGGAAGAAGACCGGCTCGGCAAGAACGCCTACGGTTCCACGCGCCGGGGTATCGCGCCGGCCTACGGCGACCGCACGGTCAAGAAGGCGATCCAGGTGGGCGAGTTGCTTTACCCGGAACGCTTCGAAGCGCGCCTGAAACAAATCAGCGCCTGGAAACTGGAGCGACTCGAAGCCTTTTACGGCAAGAAGGACCTGTTTTCCATTGACGAGGTGGTGCGCTGGGGCAGGGCCTGTGGAGAACGGCTGCGCGACTATATCACCGATACCTCCATGCTGCTCGAAGAAGGCGCCGCGCAAGGCAAGACCGTCCTGTTCGAGGCCCAGCTGGGCACGCTACGCGATTTGAACTTCGGCATTTACCCCTTTACGACCTCCTCCTGCACCCTCGCGGCATACGCCCCCATCGGCGGCGGCCTCTTCGGCCATCCTGTCGATGAAGTCGTGGCCGTCGTCAAGGCCTTCTCCACCTGCGTGGGCGAGGGGCCCTTTGTAACCACCATGGAAAAGGACGACGGGGACGCACTGCGCGAATTCGCCAAGGAATATGGCGCCGCCACGGGACGTCCGCGAACCATCGGTCACTTTGACGCCGTGGCCACCCGCTACGGTGTGTGGGCGCAGGGCGCCACGGAAGTCGCCGTCACCAAGTTGGACAGCCTCAGCGGCAGAAAGACCCTCAAAATCTGCACCCATTACACGTGGAACGGAAAACAATACGACCGATTCCCGCTGAACGCCGTGCTGGAAGAAGCCGCGCCCGTTTACAAAGAAATGCCCGGCTGGGATGAGGACATTACGGGTGTGCGCGAATTCAACGCCCTGCCCGAAACCGCCCAGGCGTACATCCTAGAAATTGAAAAAGCCATTGCGTGCCCCGTACGCTTCGTCTCCGTCGGCCCCGAAAGGGAAGCGCTCATCGTCCGGTAAGCGCCAATCTTTCGATCTGTAAGGCCGATCGCAACAGCACGACTGTCATTCCTTATCATCGGACTTGGATAAACCTGCGAGGTTTACAGACCTCGCAGTTTTTTTTGGTCGGACTTGCACCGGGCACACCTCTTTACAGGAGCGGCTCGTTCCTCCGCTTTTTTGTGCTTTGTATGTTTCCAGTCAATCAAAGATAATGACCGGATCCTGCATACGGATATTTTGGTACTAAATAAAGGGATTGAATTTAACATTGATGAACGGGATAAATGCGAGGAAGAATCTCCCTATTCAAACTGACCCGGCAGCATCTTAAATAGAAAAGAAGTTTCTGGCTCTTATCCCTTTCATCCTGTTCATCAATGTTCGAATAGAAATGATATGGAAAAAATTCCGAAGCATCTCTTCACGATGTGCTGGAATGTTTATCCTTTGCCTTTTCCTCTAAAGTAACCATTCTTTCTGTTATAATCCCGCCTTTTTGGAATTGCGGGGCTCTGGAATGTCAATGAATTCCCCCCAGGACAGGGGCGTTACACCGCCTTGCTTCGCCGCGCCCTTCACCAGCATGCCCGCCTGCCAGAAACCCATGGCATTGCCGCGGGCTTCGCCATCGGGGCGGTGGCCGAATTCCCAAGCGTGCCCCGGCAACACCAAGGGCGCGTATAAGACATCAATCTGCCTGGCAATACCAGGCCCCCGCCAGTAAATCGCGCTGCCAACCATCACATCCACGGCACAGCCTTTTTCCGCAAGCAATTGCAGCCAGCCATAGAGCCGCAACCCGCAGTTGGTGTCCCCCTTTGTAAACACCGAAAATCCTTCCGGCACGGCGATCAGGTAGGCGTTGTTTTCGGTTCCTCTGGTATGGGCCTCATCGCTCCACTGGTGGTCTCGAAGCACATTAACGGTCAGTGTGCCGATTTTCTCACCGCGACCCAGGGTCTGCGGCGGTGTCAAAATAGATTGGGCCCAGGGCTCCTCCGCCCAAAGGGCGCGGATGCCCTCCGTTCCGATAACGGTTTTGTCCCGTTCCGCCAGTGCCTTCGTGATCTGATAATCCAGATGATCGCCGTGTTCATGGGTATGGAAGGCGTAGTCCACCAAGGCGGCAAGCCGGGCAATCTGTTCCTCCGTCATACAGAAGGCCACCCCCTCCTCTCCGGGTGTTCGATGCATATCCTCGTTCGGCCCCTGATCCAGGTCAATTCCGATCACGACGGACGGCGTCTGGATCAGCACGGAACTTGAGTAGAGTTGAAAAATACGCAGGCCCCGCTCGGGGCGTTCCGTTTCCAGCAGACCCAAGGCCCGGTCTACGGCGCACCGATAATAGGCCACACACGCGTCCGTCTCCTCCGAATTTGGAATCGCGATCCAATCGTCCAAGGCCTGAAGGGCTGCTTTCCGGGCCGGTGTCGGCGGCACCGTTGGGGACGCGGCGAGCACCGCCTGCCACAAGTCCTCCGGGGAGGTGGCATTGTCGGCAAAACAATATACATTGGCCAGAAGAAGCAATGCAAAACATAAGACACGGAACATTACAGAAAATACTCCTTCTCTTTTTCATGATAACATGACAGCGGCAACCATAAGCATTCTACCCGTCCAACGGGTACGGGATGGACCTGCCTTCCGGGATCATGCAACACCTGCGACACAGATTGTTAATTGTTCAACAGGAGCAGGGACATGGAACTATTTGGGGATTCGTATTCACTCCAGCGCTTCGGCCAGTATTTCGGCAAAATGGGTGACTGGTCGTACAGTGCAATGATTGATCTGCTGGCGACAGCTGGTGCCCGAAGCAATCAGGCGGGTATCTTCCGGAAGGGCGTTGATCAATTTCACCAGCGCTTCCCCCACTTCCATGCTCAACGCATACTTGCCTTTCAGGGCGCCGAACGCGCCGGCCATACCGCAACAGCCGCTGTCGAGGAGAGTCGCCTTGCTCCCGGCAAGGCGGCGTCCCAGCTGCAGTGCAAGCCCCGTATCGGTAAGCGCCTTGGCATGGCAGTGGACATGAACGGCCAGGCCGGATTCCAAAGTGCGCAACTTCAACGCCTCCGGCTCTTTCCGCAGTAGAAATTCAATAAAGTGCTCAAAAAGAACCGCCCGTTCCGCAGCCTCCGCAGCACCGTCCAGACCGAGTTCCCTGTAGTCCTCACGGAACATGGCATAACAGGAGGGTTCCAGGAAAAGGACAGGGCCTTCCGTTTGTTTCAGAAGGTCCAGGTTTCGTCTGCCGAAACGCCGGGCGAGGTCCAGTCGCCCCATGCTGAAGGCAGGCCTGCCACAGCAGGCATGCCCCTCGAGAAGCCGGACGCCGTACCCGGCAGCCTCGAGCACGGCAACAGCCGCCTTGCCAATCTGCGGCTCGTTGTGCCGCACAAAGCAATCGTCCCACAACAGCACGGTGCCCCGCTTCGGCTGCCGGCCGTTGTCCCGTCCCCTGAACCATGTGTCAAAACGTTCGCCGACATAGGTGGGCAACGGGCGCTCGGGCGCCACGCGGACCAGATGCTTCAGCAGCATCCTGAACGCGGAATTTTGCAGGAGTGCATTGGTGATGCCCGGCAGAGCGCTTCCCAGCGCCCCCAGCAGGTCCGTCCGGCTAAGAACACGCGCGTACAGAGGAATCCCGTATTTCCGGTGGCGCGCATGCACGAGTTCCGCTTTGAGCAGCGGCAGATTAACGTTCGACGGGCATTCGGCGGCACAGGCCTTGCAGCTCAGGCAGTTGCTCAGGGCGATTTCGAGCGATTCCGACAGTAAGGGCTCCTCCCCGCCATCCAGCCGCCCTTCCAGCACAGCGCGGATAATGTTCGCTCTCCCCCGCGTGGACATGTATTCCTCACCCGTGGCCTGGAAGGTGGGGCACATGGTGGGCGCGTCTTTGCGACAACCCCCACAGCCGTTGCATTGTTCCAGGTTACCGACAAAGGAGTGGTCCTTGGCATCGAAAAGCAGCACAGGCTCAAAGGGTATGGGAATGGCGGCGCCCACACCTTGGCGCAGATCTGTATCGAAACGCCAGCGGCCGTTGTCAAATATCTTCCCCGGATTCATAAGATCTTTGGGATCGAAGGCATTCTTCACAAGGCGCATCGTGTTGAGCAGTTCCGGCCCCACCTGGTCCAGCATGTACTCGGTATGCTCGATGCCCACCCCGTGTTCAGCGGTCAGCGAAGCCCTGAACTGTTTCGCGAGCGCCGCCACTTCATCAGATAATTGGCGGTATCGCTGGAGATCCCGGGCAGTGTGCAGGTCGACCACCGGCCGCACATGGAGGAGGCCCGAAGCGGCATGCCCGTAAAAAGAAGCCTGCAGGCCGAGGCGTCCGAGAATGCCCGTGAGCGCATCGATATATTCGGGCAAATGGTGCGGCGGCACCGCCACGTCTTCTATGCCTGCGGTCGGTTTGGCGGGGCCAGGACAGCCGGTCAGCAGGGACAGGCCCGATTTGCGCAGGTTCCACACCATGGCCTTCTCCTGCGCCGTGGCGCAGACATGATGCCGCATGCCTAGGCCGCGCCCGAGCAGGGCCGCCACTTTTTCTTCCTGATGTTCGTAAAATTCCACGAGCAGGATGGCGCGGCACGGTTTGTCATCCAGTTCCAGCAGCGCTCTGGCCCCGGCGAAGGCCTGCTGGCCTTTCGTCTGGTTGAAGAGCATATCGTCAATGATTTCAATACCCACAGGTTCCAGATCAAGCAGCGCAGCCGAGGCCCGGGTCGCCTCCTTCACGGAATCGAAGAAAAGCAACACCAGTCCGCTGGACGGGGGCAACGGCACCACCCGCAGCGTTGCCGCGTACACCGTGCAAAGCGTGCCCTCGCTACCGCCGACAAGTTTGGCCGGGTCAGGCTCTCCCGCATCCAGGCTCCGCAGATACCGGTCCAGGCCGTATCCCGGCCAACGCTTGGGAATGCCGTTGTGGAAACGTTTTTCAATTTCCTGGCGCTGGGCGAGCACACCGGCGTGCGCCTCGGCGAGGCGGTCACGCATATCCCGGGATTCGGCGCTGAGCAACGCCGTCTCTCCGCCACTCATGACGATCTCGAGGCCGGCCACGTGTTCCAGGGTTGTCCCATAGAAAGGCGCCCGCGCGCCGGAGCTGTTGTTCGCGATCATCCCGCCCACAGTCGCGCGAGAACTCGTCGCTACATCCGGGCCGAAGGTCAGTCCATGGGGCTTGAGGAACTCGTTCAGTTGGTCCAGGACCACCCCCGCCCCCACCCGCACCGTGCGCGCTTCACGATTAAAATCAGTAATAACACGATTATATCGCGAAAAATCGAGTATCAGCGCCTCGCCCAGGGCACCGCCCGCCAGGCCGCTGCCCGCCCCGCGCGGGATCATGGGGATATCTGAGGCCGCGCAGGCGGCCATTATTTCGCTGGTTTCCTCCAGGGAACGGGGGAAAGCGGCTCCCAGGGGGGAGACCTGGTAAATGGAGGCATCCGTGGCATACAACTGCCGCGTCAGATCATCCAGAAAAACGGGGCATGTGCAGTTCTTTTGAATCTCTTTCAAGGTGGTCATAATGGTTTCCGGGAACGGTTGCTCTTTGGTAGACCCCCATTTTGCCATGACGGGCACAAAGCATTCAAAGCGTGGTGGCCCTGTCGGATGAAGTCGGACGATGTCGGACAGAATCGGACGCCTTCAGACAGCATCGGCAAATGATATTATTATCTTGCCATGATTTCTTTCAGGCGGGGATAGGCGTAGAGCAGGGTTTCGGGCAGGGACGGGCGCAGAGTGCCGAAGGAGGCCTGCAGTTCGAGCGCATTGACCACTGCCTTGCCCTGATAGTGATTATTGGTAACGATATACAAGTCGTTCACCTGTTTCTTCATGTCCATGATTCTGCTCACCCAGGGGGCGAGTTCCTCCCCGCTGTACAGGTAATTGTAACGGTCATCGCGCCCGGCGTCCTGTTTGAACCACGCGTTCGCGTTGCGTCCGTGCAGTCGCACATAGGCGAAGGGGGCGGTCACTTCCGCCAAGGGCCCGATACAAGCGTTCAACCCGGGCTGGTCGATGTTGCAGAAAGCGATGCCTCGTTCCCGCAGCCCCTCGAAAAAATCAGGCACCGCCCAGGAATCATGTCGCATTTCCACACAAAGGGGCACTTCTTGGAGCGTATCGGCAAGCCGGGCGAGATAGGACCTGGCAGCGGGAGTACGCTTATAACTCCAGGGAAACTGCAGCAGCACGGCGCCGAGTTTACCCCGGGCGTTCAGGGGCTTGAGGCTTTCAATAAACGCCGAAGCACAGGTGACATCGGGCTTTTCGCCCCGTTCGTGGGTCAATACGGAGGGTGCTTTGGCCGTAAAGCGGAAACGCGGATTCGACTCGGACTGCGCCAGCCACGAAGCGGCAAAGCGCACGCCCAAAGGACGATAAAAGGTAACATTGATTTCGACCAGGTCCACCCAGCGGCAAAGCATGGCAAGGGGAGTAAGGCAGTTTCCCGGATAGACGATGCCCTTCCAGTCCGCGTAGGACCAGCCCGCCGGGCCGATGAAGATATTGGCGGATGTGCCGCCGTTTTCGTGTGTGGAATTCATGCGATACTGGGTTGGTGTTCAGCGCCGTCCGACAGGGTCTGACACTGTCTGACAGAGTCCGACAAAGTCCAACAGGCTCGGGCAAATCACTCGTGCGGGAACCGAAGTATTCAGAACACAAACAGGCCTGTCTTGACCCGGTTTACTTGCCTTTGGCGTCCAGTTCCTCAAACACCGCTTTCATCAATATGGGCCAGACGATGGTCGCGTCAGTGAGCACCTCGGCATAGCGGCCGCCGTCATCCGGGTGGACAAACTTGCCCCAGCTCACACCCTCGGAATAGGTGCAGCCGGAGAGACCGCCCCAGTTCACCGGTTCGGGACAGAGACGCACACCATACTTGAAGCGTATGGAGGGCAGTTCAATGTCGAGCCGGTCGGCAGTGATGTCATAATAGGGGCCCACCTGCTGCGCCCAATTCCGGGGCACGCCGCCGCCCACCGTGAAAATGCCCAGAGATTCTGCCCGGCCTATGAAGCGGGCGTATTCCTGCAGGTCCAGGAAGGGATTGTAGGGCGGCACAGTGGTAAACAATTCCTCCGGCGTGATACCGTCGGCTTTGCCGCGTTTCTGAAGCATGCCTTTCATGGCCCAAGTGGAAAAATCAAGGCCCATTTCGCTGTCGGTGAAGGCCGGAATGAATACGGGCACACCATGCCGGTACGCGCTGCGCAGGATGCCCGGCCCCTGGTCGAGGCGGTCCAATTCCTCGCCCACGGCACGACAGAAGCGCGCCGACGACCACACGCCGCCTCCGGGCGTATAATTGGCCAGTACATCGGCGACCACCTCACAGACCTCGTTGAGATTGGCCTCCATCTCCAGCGTGTCATACACACGGTTGTAGCCCTTTTCGAACAGGTCCTTGTCGTCGGCGTCCGGGTTGATCGCGTAATGGGTCAGGCCGATGGATTCCGTAAGCCCGTGGGCCATAAGCGCACCCGTGGCCACCACGGCGTGCACCAGACCCCGGTCGATCATTTCGCAGATGATCCTGCCCTGCTTGGCGACCGTCATGGCGCCCGAGAGGGTAAGCACCACCTTGCACCCGGGGTCCCGGACCATGGCCAGGCATACGTCCAGCGCCTGACCGAGCTGGCGCCCGCCGAAGGCCGTTAAAGCCATGGCGCGCACCAGCCCGGCGCAAGACGTAATGGAATTCAGATCAAGACTTTTCAACGGCGTCAAGCCGTCTTCACGTCCATCATGCAGTTTTCGTTCCATCATGGGGAAGGGTCAACCTTTATTCGCTGTTCCTAACAGGCCAGCGCAGGTTCACGTTCTAGGTAGGTCTCGACTGAGGAAGGTTCCTGCGTACTGAAACGGCCGACTTCGGTAATGGTTACATCACCGAGGTCAAGTTCCTCCTGAATGTAGCGCAGGACGTCGCGCGGATTCGTGTTCCCACAGGTGAACACGTCCATCGCGATGAGCCCCAGGTCCGCGTAGGTATGCGCGGAGCAGTGACTCTCGTCGAGTAATACGACAGCCGTAAAGCCGGGCGGCGATTCATGACCGAATTTATAGCGCACCTGCGATACGACAGTTGCCCCGGCCCGCTCCGCCGAACGCGCCATCACGTTCAGCACCCGCCTGTCATCAAGACACAGCGTTCGGGCCACATTGCGACAGTCCATTAAAAGATGTCTACCCTTGTGCAACTCATACATCCTCCTACCAATTGAGACTCTATCAAGCGCCGCGGAATGCGCCCGCATAAGCGGCCCAAACGCAATCCCGGAACTGTAGCGACGAGATACACATCCTCCTCATCAGTATGAAATGGGAAGGGCGGTATAGTACATCAAACCGGTGAAAAAGTCAAAAAAAATTACGGCGTCAGATCAGCTTTTAACGCTTCTGAGCCAAACAAGCAGCGTCTTTAAATACTTGTGTCCCAATGAAATTCCCTGCAGGGGTTCTTCCATACCTTCAAATTCCAGGCAAAGCGCCCCGTCATAGCCAGCGGCATCGAGCAACAACAGACATTGAAACACAGGAATTTCGCCGTGGCCAAGAATCGCACCGCGCAGAAAATTGCCCGCCCGGGACCGGAACCAGCCCTCGCCGGGGAAGGGCATCATGCCGGATTTCTTGTGAAAGTCCTTGACATGGGCGTGAAAGGCGTACGGCGCCAGTCTGCCCACGGCGCAGGCGTTGTCTTCATCAACACAAGCGAAATTCCCGATATCGACCAGCAGGCCGAAGTTCGGATGATTCACGGCGCAAACCAGCGCCTCGAGGCGATCACTGTCCTGACAGAAATATCCGTGATTTTCCACCATGGTTTTGATCCCCCGGTCGGCGGCGAATTCCGTAACCGCCCGACAGCCCTCCGCAAGACGCGCCAGGGCCGAATGAAAACTCGCGTGCCCGGCGTGGTCAAGCCCGAATCCCGACGCGGCGTCGTGCCGCATCGCCGGGGCCCCCAGTGCAACGGCCACAAGCACCTCCCGTCGCACACGTTCGATTTCCGCGTTGAGGTCGCCGCCGCAGCCCCGCAGAAAATCCGCTGGAACCGCGTAATTTACAATCGACATTCCTTTTTCAGCACAGGCCGCGCGCAACCGGGCGGCATGGTTTAAGAGATCATATTCCTCTCCAGGGTTCAGCCCCGCGAATTCAATCGTCTTAAACCCCATCTCCGCCGAGGTTGCAATCACGTCAAGGTCTGTCATGGCTCCGGATTGCACAAGCCGGCTGAAACTATAGGAACTCACACCGGTTATCATGAACGAACTTTTCCTTTCATCGGGCTATCCCTTATGAGGGCTGCCCGGGAAACGGTAAAAAGCTATCGCCTCCGGGGCCAAAGACACTATAGTGTAGTGAGTCATGCTAATGACAACTTATGCTGAGTCAATTTACTACTGCTTTTTGTGGTGCGGGCTTCCAGCCTGCCCGCCGAAGCAGGCAAGATGCCTGCACCACAACAACTTACTGCAATGCTCCTTAAGTTGCCTTGATTATGAGTCAATACAATAGCATGTCGGAGATTCGGGGACACAACAGCACCCAGATCCCCGGATGTGCACGGCATGTGTGACTTCATGCTGTCAATAATTAATCTTAAAAGTATACTAACTCGCGATAATACAGGGGGATAGATTTCAGCAAAAAAAAAGCTTTGACCTGGAACCATTTTTCGAGGCATAATTCTATCTGTTGTGTAGTTTTCGAGGATGACTCCCAAATACGGTATTTTGTCATGCCGTCCGCGGAAGCGTCAGGATGGACCGATCTGCCGGGAGGCGGGGTGTGCGTTCAAAAGGAACAACTTGTGAACATTGTTGAGCCGAAAGTCTTTCTAGTGGGCGAAACACGGCTGGTCGAGGAAGGCCTTCAGGCGTTTTTGCGGCATACCGGCGCTCCCGAATGGACAAGCGATGCTCCAAGCGACAGCGAGTTGCTCTGCGAAGTAATGGGACGGCTGTGTTACCGTTCTTTTCAGCCGGGGCTAAACCCGAATGTCACGCGCATCCGGGAGGGCAATGCCCCTTATCTTGCCAATATCGTAGAAGTCGGACACGGCAGCGTGCTGGAACACGCAATGCTGAATTTTATATTTGCCGATGTGAGCCGGGTTGTCACCCACGAGTTGGTCCGGCACCGGACGGGCACGGCGATTTCCCAGGAATCCCTTCGTTTCGTACGCCTCGACACCCTGTCCGCCTATGTGCCGCTGCATATTCGCGAGAGCGAATCGGGCATGGAAGTATTTGTCCGTACCTTCGAGGAACTGGAACGCATCCAGCGTGAATTGGCGGCGCTCTACGCCATTGACGATGAAAAAAAGTTTGACGTAAAAAAGAAATTGACCTCGGCGTTCCGGCGGATGGCGCCGATAGGCGTTGCCACGACCATCGGCTGGTCCTGCAACTTCCGGACCCTGCGCCATGTTATAGAAATGCGCACGGATCCCCATGCCGAGGAAGAGATACGTTTTCTCTTCGGGAAGGTCTATCACCTTGTCAAGAACCGCTACCCGAATCTTTTCGCGGATTATGAAGAAACGGATGTGGACGGTCTGCCCTGGATCAGGACGGCCCATCCGAAAATTTAATTTTAACCCGGAACGCCTGGCTGAGCGTTTCGGGCACAACAGGCCTTTTGCCATTGCCTGGCAGTGGTTATTGAGGCCATGGGTTTGATATCGCGGGAATACACCGCGTGCGCGAGTCGGCATGTCCGAATGGACAGGCCGGCCAGATTATAGTGTTTTTTAAGTCACTACGGTACAAAGGGAGAGGTTGTCATGTTTGCTGTACGAGAACGATTCAAATTGGATGGACGGTTTTTGGAGCAGTTCAAAGACCGGCAACCTGAATGGGGCCCCCTGGGATATATCACCTACAAGCGCACGTATGCGCGCGCCATTCAAGACGACGCCTCGAACCGAACCGAGGAATTCTGGGAAACACTGCGCCGCGTCGTGGAAGGGTGCTACACCATTCAGTGGAATCATTGCCTGAGCCTGAAACTTCCCTGGAAGCCTGAGAAAGCGCAGCGGTCCGCCCAGGAAATGTTCCGCCTGATGTGGCATTTCAAGTTCCTGCCGCCCGGGCGCGGCCTTTGGATGATGGGCACCGACTATATTTATATCCGCGGAAGCGCGGCGCTGAATAATTGCGCCTTCGTGTCCACGGAAGAGATTGACACGGATTTCGCCGAGCCCTTTTGCTTCCTGATGGATCTGTCCATGCTGGGCACCGGCGTCGCCTTTGACACCAAGGGCGCCGGCCGGGTAACCATCCGCGCGCCACAGAAAGGGGAATACACCCATGTGGTGGAAGACTCCAAGGAAGGCTGGACGGACCTGGTGCGCACCGTGCTCAACGCCTACGTGGGGCGCGGCACACGGCCGGTGCATATTGATTATTCCAAAATTCGGCCGCTGGGCTCGCCCATTAAAACATTCGGCGGCATCGCGCCGGGTCCCGGCCCGCTCAAGGAGTGCGTTGCCAATATCGACAAGATCCTGTCCCCACGGGACGGTCATCCCCTATCCTCCACGGATATCACCGACCTGATGAACGTCATCGGGAAGTGCGTGGTTTCCGGCGGCGTGCGCCGCACAGCCGAGTTGGCCCTGGGCGACCCAAATGACGAGGACTACCTGCAGCTCAAGGATCCCAAACGCTGCAAGGAACAGCTGATGGAGTGGCGCTGGGCGTCCAACAACAGCGTCATCGCCATCGAGGGCATGGATTACATGCGCGCGGGCACCCAAACCGCCTCCAACGGCGAACCGGGCTATTTCTGGCTGGAAAACGCACGGGCCTATGGACGCGTCAAAGACGGCCCCACTTATATTGACGCCAAGGTGGCCGGCACCAACCCCTGCGCGGAACAAAGCCTGGAATCCTACGAAATCTGCAACCTGGTGGAAACCTTCCCCGCCCGTCACGAATCCCTCGAAGAATACCTGCGTACCTTGAAATTCGCTTATTTGTACGCGAAAACGGTTACCCTTATTCCCACGCACAATGAACGCACCAACGCCATCATGCTGCGTAACCGCCGCATCGGCCTCTCCCAGTCTGGTATTGTGGAAAGCTTTGCCCGGCACGGGCGCCGGGAACATTTCCGGTGGTGCGATGAAGGCTACAAATACGTGGGAAAACTCGACCGCATCTATTCCCAGTGGCTTTGCGTTCCGGAAAGCATCAAGCGCACCAGCATCAAGCCCAGCGGCACTGTTTCACTGCTCCCGGGCGTTACCCCCGGCATACACTACCCGCACAGCCAACATTACTGGCGCACCATACGGCTTGACAAGACCAGCGCGTTGATAGAGCCCATCCGGCAGGCGGGCTACCGCCTTGAAGAGTCGGTATATGGCGACAATACGCTGATTGCCTATTTTCCGGTAAAGGAAAAGTATTTCCTGCGCAGCAAGAAAGACGTCAGCGTCTGGGAACAGGTGGAAAATGTGGCGCAGATGCAGTATTACTGGGCCGATAACCAGGTAAGCGCCACCATCACATTCCGGTCGGAGGAAGCCAAGGAAATTCCGTTTATTCTGGAGTTGTACGAAACCCGCCTGAAATCGATTTCGTTCCTGCCGCTACTGGACCACAACTATCCCCAGGCGCCTTACCAGGAAATAACGCCCGAGGCCTACGAAAGCGCGATAGCCAGATTGCAGCCGCTCAATTTCCACGCCATGAATACCGATGAAGCCCAGGATCTGTATTGTGACGGGGACAAATGCGAGCGCCCAATAACAGTGCCTCTGCCCGAGCAGCAGGAAGTGCCCTTTGAAGAATCTCCGGAAGAAGCGGTAACCCCCGACGCCAACGAAGTGAGCGCACCCGTCTAAGTCTCCGCGGAAGACGCCTTGTGGAATAAAGCACGCGGGCGGCGGAACAGAAAATGGTTCCGCCGCCCGCGTGTGTATTTACGCCGACTCAGCGCAGGCTTCGAACCAGCCCGCGCAGATAGTACAGATATTCATCCAGCGGCACCAATCCGGAAGGCGTCTCCGCCGGGGGCGCCGGACTGGAACTGGCCACGTTGTCTTCGTCCGTGGAAGGCATGCGGCTTTTGGTTGATTCACCCTCGGTATCCGCACCCTCGCCCTCTTCCGCTTCTCCTTCAACCAGGGCGCCGTCACTGACAAGCATTTCTTCGTTGGTCTCCGGGTCCAGCACGATGGGCACCTTGCTCCGATAGCCACCAAAGGGAATCAGCCCGAATTTATCGGTATCCTTCAGGTACAACAACGCCTGGTCCCCTTTGGCAAAGCCCGGAATGGAAGTAGCGGAGGTCACGATGTTTCCATATTTGCCTCCGACAACCGAAAATGTCAGATTGGAGTTCTGGTTCAGTTGCCCTTTCACCACATTGCGGACTTTGATAACGACATCCGTGTAAATACGGTTGTCTCCGGCCACGCGCCCGTCCGCGCTGATTACTTCGCCGGTAAAGATATAACTGGCTTCCGCGACGAGGTCTTCGGTAGGTATGGGCATTTGCCCGGCAAAGGCAGCGGAAACGACCACGATAAAAACCAGCATACCTGCCGCCGCCGCTTGAAGGCCGCGCGTACGCGGCCGCAATCTCCATATCAGCAGGCCGGCGACGGTCAACAAACCAAAGGTCATGATTCCAGACTCCCAGATGCTTGTTCCAGCAAGGATAATTCCGCGCACCAGGCGCAGCACCGTTCCGTGTCTCAACAATTGCCCCGCAAGGTAAGGTGCAATCCGATAATACAGGTCCACAAGCGCGGTACCGGCTGCCGACTTGAGCAGCACATCATCACGAAACGCGCGCAGTCGGTAGTTGACACGCGCGAAGACTGCACGCGCGCCGGAACCGCCGCCCCATCCGCCGGAATTGCCGTCATCTTTGCCTAACGTGCCCAGGAGCCCGGTCAACCCGCCGAGATCCCCTTCTCCGGTAATACCTTCAAGAATCCCTTCGGCGCCATCAAGCACGGTTTCGGTATCGGTGGTTCCTTCTCCGATATTCTCGATGATATTCATGGGGCAGACAACGTCCTGATCCCCAAACATGGGCCGGGTGGTAGGGAGCATTTCAGACAGTATCTTGTCGGATTCCCGGCTCACCACGGTATTTTTCGTGAAGCTCCAGGCGAGCGGCGTGCCGGTGACATAATTGTCGATCCCATACACGTTTCCATATTCATTATAGACCTCGGAGGGATAATTGGTGCTGAAAGATCCGGGATCACGCGTATAAAGGGAATAACTGACCGGGATGGGCCCCTGCAGGCTGTCGAAATAGTCCGGGGTCACCTCCGGCGGCGCCTGACGCTCATAACCGGCCCCGTTCAGTTGATTCATTGTGAACACATAGGAGGGTTCGTACATCACATCCAGCCCGCCGGGCAGTTCCATTTGCTTCCAGAGCCCCATAAGGCTGAACCTGCCCTGCAACTGGGTGTTGGAAGATTTCTGATACAGGCCCGTCATCGTGCTGAACAGGGGCACCCGTTCTCCGGTATCGCCCGTTCCCAGGCTTGCCCACGCCACAATATGGGCCCCGGACACCGGCGCAGACGGCACCCCGGACGTATCGCGCGTGTGGGTGCGCGCTTCCTGCTGGACGGTGAAGAAATTCTGCAACCCGTCCTCCCGGGGATAAAGCCAGGAAATGCCGGAAATGTCGTCGGGCGCAAGATCGCGCCAGCCGCCTACAAAATCGCCTTCCGGCATTTCGGTAAGGAAATAGACGGGGAACATGGTCGGCGTCGCCCCGCGGATACCGCGCAAACCGTCCGTGCCGGTAATCTGCAGCACCGCGGGCTCCACGGGCAAACCGATATCGGCGCCTTCCATGGTCACTTCGTTATACGGGTCCAGATTGTTCAGCGGCGTATAGGCCAGTCCAAGCAACTGTCCGACATGATGCGCGACGGTGGCCTGAAGATCCAGGGTGCCAAAGCTGGTACCGGTAACAATGCCGGCGCGATGAACGGAAGCATTGACCACAATATCACAATCGAGGATGGTTCCGGCGGGGACAATGACCTGTCTTTCGGCCACATCGATAACGGCGGTGTCTATGGTATAGGTAAGGTAGGTAATGGCCGGAATGGCCCAAGACAGGCCCGAGGTCAGGTACTCATCCGCATCCGGCTGTGAATACCCGTCATCCGCGGCCACTTCTTCGACCTGCATGAACACCATAGGCAGGTAATCCATGTTCAGCATACCCGGAAGAAGAGGATCTTCAATATTTCCCACGAAGCGAAAAGCGGCGTAGCTTGTGGGCACATCCTGCCAGACGGCGAAGCCCGCCTTGACCAGATCGACCTCAGCGCTGCTGAAGCCCCGAGGCCCGGTTTCAATACGAAATTCCAAGCCTTCACCCTCTTCAATGGTGCCATTTTCATTCGTATCGAAATCTCTGAAGGGCCAGGTGGCGTATCGTATTTGCTGGTTCAGGTTAAACCCGCCCTTAGGGAAGAACCCGTAGGCGGATCCGGCAAGTCCGGCCGTCACCAGCACAACACAGGCAACCGCTGCCAGAAGACGCATAGCCTTAGTCATCCGTCAATCCTTTCCTAGGCTCAGTCATGTCAAATCAAGATTGTACGCCGCGGCGGCGTCCGGAAACGGCCAACAGCACGACAAGCGCGGCCAGCAACACCAGGTCGCCAAAAATACCCGCGGACTCTCCCGTCGCCGGGGAACAGCCGAAGAAACGGACTTTTTCCCGCGACTCGGGGTTAATATACTCAAACCCGTCAATCAGGATGTCCTTACCGCTGTTTGCGCCGGTGCTGGATACGGAGACGTCCAGCAACCCGGGCTGCGGCAGGCCGCCAATGGGGAAACCGACGGTGATGGCGGTGCCATCCGCCGAAACATCCAATATCGGCATCAGGGTGCCGTCAAAATGCACGGCCAGATTGGCCGTATCAAAGAAGTTTTCACCCAGTATGGTAACCGGGAAATCATCCTTCCGGCCGCTGGACGGATCGACCCGGAGCAGCTTCGGCCCGGTAATGCTCATATTGCCAGTCAACGAGAAGAGATCTGACCTGCTCACCTCTTCCCCGGTTTCGGGATTACGCACGATAAGCGTCACCGGCTCCTGGGGCACCACGTCATCACGGCTCTCAATAGTAATGCGTATGGCCGTGTCGGTGGCCGAGTCCACCGTGACGTTATAACCGCTCAACACCACGGTGGGATTTGTGCCGAAATTGGTGCCGTAGATCACGAAGGAGAAGCCCTGGCCGGGCAACGTCTGTATGGGCAGCACGCTTTGCGACACGGAGGTAATCTCAATGGTTTGCGGTCCGATCGGCCGGTTCCGGGCGGTAACCAAGCCGGACCGCCGCTTTTCGGTGCTGCTCGAGCGAATCCAATTGTACCCGCTGGTATCGGGACGCTGCACGCCATTGTATCCGTTCATGAAATACCAGGTCGGCGCCTCTTTGAAGAAGGTCACAAACCCAACACCCCGGTCCGCCCAGGGGAATTCACGGAACTTCAGATAATCATACTGCCCGTCCGTCTCGAACCCTGCCCAGATATGCGGATCCGGTTCGGTGGGCGTGTTCGGCCCATAGGAGACGATGCCCGCACGGAGGTTGTCACCCACCTGCATGCCCTGCGCGGCGCGCAGCACAACGATGAAATCCGAACCGTTCGCCGGGTCACCGGCGGCGGTACCGAAGGTGTCGGGCACCCATTGACGGTTTCTGGGCTGATCGGCTATCGGCAGCGGGAAATCCCGCGTTCCGGGCAGAGAAAACGCAAACCGTACTTTGATGTCTTCGGCGTTGCGCCCTGTAAACCGGGGCGGGGTATCCAGGCTCATCGGGATATCGATATCCGGGTCAAAAAGTCCGTTGCGGTTGTTGGGATGATTATCGTTGTCACGGTAAATGGCCACGCCGCTTATGCGCTGGTCAATATCCAGCGGCAACAGATCGGTAAGCGGGTTGAAGGTCGCCACTGTGCCTTCCTGGTAAAGTTCCACGGTCACCTCTTCCAGGAAAGTCGGGTCCTGGACAATGCGCCACGCGCCGCCGCGGGGCGTGCCGCTGCGCAACATGAGGGCGTTGCTGGTATTACTCAGGATTTCGTAACTTTCAAAGCGTTCATCAATCAGGAAATCCCCGGCGAATGCGTTGGCAACCCAGTTGACGGTATCCACAACAAATGTGCCGGGGGACCCGGTGCCGAAATTACCCTGGGCACGGGTGCCATCTGCACGGTTAGTGGCAATATCCAGCCCAAGGACCGGCACCGCCGAACCACCGATATTGATATCCGTCCAGCGCTGCGTCATGTCCACAATTTTCATGGGCACATTGGCTTCCATCATGTCATGGCCATAGTACTCCTGGACCGGCCCCTCATCCCCGTGGGCCTTGAGGTAGGCGCGGGAACTGGTATTTAGGGCCGGATAGAACTGGATGCCTGCGTCGCGCTGGTTCGAGGGACGGGACGGCAGCGTGGCCGGAACGACCGCCCGGAACTTCTGGAAGCGGCCGATTTGATCGGAGGTCTTCACGGTAATGTACAAGTCAAGCCCGCCCGTCTCCGTGCCCGGGACATCATTCTGGGGCAATTCCCAGTTCGCCCCCGGCGCCAGCGTCAGCACCCAGGCCTTGTCCGCTTCATCGACATAACCGTTCCCATCAAGGTCATCCGCCAATCCGTCTCCGGACAGGTCCACCAGTTCGGGGGCAACCCCCCATTTGGCGCCGGTCACGGGAACAATCCGGTGGAACATCGGCAGCGGCGAATCGCCGTAACCGTCCAGTTCTTCCGTGTTGAAGAATACGCGGGGCATAAAAATACTGGTCGGCGCCGCCGGGTCATTGTCCCAAAGCAGCACCCCCGAGGCAAGGCTCTGGTTCTTGTTGTTATCCGGGTCAAGCGGTTTCAGGATGTCCGGCGAGAAATCCGGACCCCAGAAGGCCACGTTGACCTCGGCAAGGCTGGCGCTGTTGCCTTCCGAGTTCACCACCGGGTCGACACTGCCCGTCAGGTTAATTCCCAGCATAGGCGTATGTTTACTGTTCGCGCTGATCTTCTGGGTCAGCAACCTGGCCCTGGCGTCTGCCGGATCCCAATCGCTGAAGCGCGGATACTGGCCACGCACCGGTTGCCCGGGCCAGGTCAGGTAGGAGGGCGTTACAGGCGCCTCCGGCGGCACCGGATAGGCCGCGGAACGCGGTCCTTGCGGGGCCACATCGGTATAGTCGCTGTAGAACGGCGCATTTTCAAAACAGTCCTGCGGATAGGGCCACCGTGTGGTCAATAATTGGAAGGTATTGCCAAAAATCGACGAGGTCAGAGAGATTTCCACGGGGAAGAAGGTATAAATTTCCGGATAATGCCCGTTCTGGAATTGTGACATGGCCAAGCCCAGCGGGTCGGTCCACAACCCCAGCAGACTGGGCAGCATATTTTCAACGGGGACATACCCCAGGCTTTGAAAAGAGAGTTCCAAGTTTTCAGCAATCAGGTAGTTGGGCGTCAGCATAAACAAATATTGGAGCGGATCCTCAAGAAGCATGCGGTAATCGTTCAGGTCCACTTCGGGCTTATAGGTCAAGACCAGGTCATGAACCTCAACGCCAAGGCGGAAAGGCTTGGCGGCGTCCGCGTTCAAGGTGCGTTCTGGCCAGAACGGTTCGTCGAACCAGCGCGGGTCATTTTGCCAGGGTCCTACCGGCAACGGTAAATCCATGGTTGGGATTTGACTGTCCACATAAATACCGCCCGTCCAGGAACCGGCAATCACATCGTAGCGTCGCGGTTCAATAAACGCGCGGAATTCGGCACCCGGCCGGGCCCCCGCATTGGTGGCCGGCCGCAACGAACAGTCCCTGAACCCGCTGTCAAAACGGGCAACTACAAAATAATCATACGAAAATTCGCTGCTCACCTTGACACCGTCATCGTCAAAATTAAAGGAGGCGTTATCCGGCGGCGCCTCCACATAGGCCTGGGGATATTCGTCCGTTCCTAAAAAGCGCAGGCGCATCTTCCACCAGGGATCCCCGCCTCCCGGCGGTTCCGGGATATACTCCCATTCATAATAGTTTTCATAGGAATAAAGCGGTTCATCACCGCTAAAGGACACCCCGCCCACCAGTTGCGGCGTGGGCACGTCGAAGAGTTGATTGTTATTCGTATCGTGCCACACCCAGAGACCATTATGGCAGACATGGTGACCGTCAGTCCCTCCATCAGCGCGCGCATCTATCACCGGCTTCAGCGCATTTCTCGGGTTAAAGCCGCCGTTCCCGGGTTCGCCGTAGGGATCTCCCCCGACATCGGTCAAAATCACGTTGACTTCCCGCAGTACCGCCTTGCCTTGATCGTTCAGACCGCCACTGTAAGAGCGTGAAGCATGCAGATTGATGCCCACCACCGCCGTCCAGTCATCCATGGAAAGCAGGTTGCGGAACTCCATAAACTGTCCGGTAGCAATAGTCATCAACTGCAGCGGCTTGTTCCACCGGGGCCTGGAGAATTCGGCCAAGGGAATGGCAAGATGCGGGGTGCGTTGCCAGAAGTTGGGCGTAGGCACGGTGCCCCACTCCGAAACGACCGGCATGGAACTGAAATCAGGACCTGACGGATCATAGGCGCCGAAGGAGGCGGAATAGAACGCGCCTGCCTCCAACGTTTCCGGATCTTCACCATAAAAATCAGGGCTGTAGCTGTCTATGGGGGCGCCTTCTTCGTCCACCGGCCTGACTCCCGCGGGAGTCACCATTTCCGCTTCCAGCACTTCCACACCTAGGCTCAGCTGACTCCGCCACGTGGCGGAAGTGCGCACGGCCACAATGTACGTGCTGCCCTCACCGTCACAGGTACAGGAGGCTGAAAGATTATAAAGCCGATTTGTGTAATCGAAGGTAATATCATACAGCAGGTTGCTGCCTTCCACAGGATTCGCGGTAAGAAGTCTTCCCCGGTCGTATCCGTGGCTATCCCAGGAAAAGAGCAACTCGTCCCCCGAGTCCAGGTTGCCGTTCCTGGCCACCCCCGCCTGATCCCCTTCCACATTGAAGTCATTAAAAATACCGAACTCAAGCAAATCACTCGCGTCCAGATCCTGTATGACCTGGTAATTCAGCCCTCTTTCATCATCAAACGAATCATCGTTTACCAACCTGTATACCAGTCTTTTCAGGTAACGCGGCGCGGGATTGTCGTCTTCAAAGGACATGGCGATGCGGAACAGGGGCACCCAGTCGTGAAGGGGCAGCAATGCCTCTTTGTCGCGGACCTTTGATTCAATGCTCAAATCTGCTGCCGGCACTTCTTCGGTTTCACCTTCGGTTTCGCCTTCGGTTGGCCCTTCACCCTCCGTTTCACCTTCACCTTCGCCTCCTCCTTCCGCGGGGAATACGGCAGCGGAAAGGCCGCGCCTGGCGAACCACGACGGTTGCGGATCGGCCATCACCCAGTCTCTGCCATTTGTGGAATACCAGACATCTCTGAGATCATGACTGGTACCCCCATCACGGTACCACCCGCCTATCACCCATATTTTCCCGTCATATACAACAGACGCATGCTCGCGTCTGCCGGCCCAACCGGCGTTTCCGGTTTCTTCAGTCCAGTTAATGCCGTCTTCTGAAGACCACACATCGTTGGCGTAAGAACTCTTGTTCGTAAAATCATCGCCCACCTGGCCGCCCATGACGAAAATACGGGGTTGTCCGGGTGTAATTTCAAACACGACAGAGGTATGTCCATACCGGGGTGACCAGTGTGTTCCCGGTGTCTCCTGAGTCCAGTTGCCGCCATCCTCGGAATACCAAATGTCGTCAAAGCGCGCAAGGCTGCCTTCGGTATCTTTTGCCGCGCCGCCCATGACATACATTTTCCCGTCAAAGACCGCAGATGTATGGTAGGTCCGTGCGGCCCAGTTCGCAGCGGCTGTCTTTTGGGTCCAGGTCATGACATCGCCGGAGTAGAACACATCGTTGTAAAATTTTTCTTCGGATGTCGATGTTTTTGCCCGATAGCCGCCCAACAGCCACGCCTTGCCGTCGAAGAAGAGAGCGGTATGTCCACGGCGCCCCTCCCAAGCCGCATAGGTAACCCTTCTCTCCCAGGTCTCGTCATTCGCTTTAAGCAACCATATTTCATTGCGGTCGGGAGACGCGGCAATGTTGGAGAAACCGCCGAGCAGCCAGAGCCCTTGGCTATTCACAATGTTGGCGTGCCCCGCCCGATATCCAAACTCGGAATTATAGGACTTCGACTCCCACACGTGACCCGCCGGGGGAGAAGTTGTCATCTTGTACACGTTATCCGCAAGCAACTTGTCAAATCCCAGCGGGTCCTCGCCGGTATAACCGTAGGTGCCGCCGAAAATATAAATGCGCGGTTCAGCGACCGCCTTATCCATTGCGGCATCGGACGCACCTGTCTTCTCCGAAATGCTCTCCCCATCCTTATCGTCTTCGTTTTGGTTATCCGATTCCGCGGATTCCCCTTCCTCCGGCCCACCTTCACCTTCTTCGGGCGTCTTTTCCTCCCGGTACGCGGCCACGCGGGCCATGGCGGCCCTCAGGCTCCGGGCATTGTCCGCCGGGGCGCCGGGCCCATCATAGGCACCGGTCGGCACACCGGCAAAGTTGATCTCCGGGTTGGAAAAAAGAAATACCTGGAGATCACCTTCCGGACAGGTCATAATGGAGGCATAGCCCTGCCCATCGTCCCCAACCCATCGCGCGCCCGTTGAGAAATCGTACAGCCCGCCCTCTTCCGCCGCGGGATTCTCCTGTTGATTCCGGCTGTTATTGCAGCCCAGATTGTAACCCGTCTGACGGACCAGCGCGACATCCGCATTCTGTACGGGCACCACGGAAAAACCATAGCGCGCATCACCAGCCGGATCCTTCATGAGCCACGCGGCCCCGTTGGCGCCGGCCGTCATCAATACCACCAGATCAGCCCCACAGGATTCGCGCCATTCCTGCAGTTCATCCAATGCCCCTTCGGTATCCAATCCGTCCGGATCAAAGTCCGCCGAAAAGGTAGCCCGGAACAAATCCGTGTTCGCGTCACCGCTTTCCTGATACGCCACGGGCGCAGCCAACACCAAACGTAACCTAAGATCGACTTCACTGTCGGCAAAAGTTTGATTTGCCCGTTCCAGGGACTGGGCGAGCACATTGGCAATTCCGGAACGGTTCGCGTCCGCCCAGGCTTCCGCTTCCGGGGTATACGCCACCAATACATCTATTCCCGCCGAAGAATCGTTCTCTTCCATCGCGACGAGATCATCGCCACTTTCGGGCACGGGCGCGGACAAGGGGGCATAGGACGCGGCGGTGTGTACCTGATCCAAGGGAAGTTCAACAACATAATAATTGCCGCTTAAAGTATCCTCGGAAATAATATAGGCGATTCTGTCTTCCAGCACTTCGATCTGCGTCAGGGAACGTCCCGCATCATCAAAGGAGAAAGAGAAATATCCATGTTCTTTTTCCAGAATGCGGCCGGAACAGTTTCGCACGCCGGGCATGGGCGAGGATTCACGCTCTAAAACACCTGACAAAAGAAGATCGTCGAAAAGGAGGAACGTGACGGTGCTTTCTCCCGTCACAAACGCATCCGATTCCAATACGCTTTTGTCTACAATAACCTCGCGGCGACGCAGCGTCTGTTTCTTTTCCGGAATTTCTGAATAAACAGTACTCTCCCCTACGCCATACACCAAAGCCGTCGCCGATACGGCAGGTTCCGCGGGTACGGCCGCTTCCAAGGGGAGTCTGGAGGCTGAAACCCCCAAAATCACTGCCATGAACAGGGGAAGCATCATGACTGAAAGAAGAATACGTTTCCCCTTAGTCGGTGAGACACGACTGAAAATCATATCGTCACTCCTATCCACATATGGATTTCGACGGCTGAAGTTATATTGATGCACATAACATTACTTTCCATTATCGCACATCCGCAGTCGATCATCAACTTGCCGCCCGGGTTATACCCATGTTAAAAACAGCATTATGCGGGCGTTACAGGAAAAATCCCTGCCGCGTCCGAGAAGATAATTCTTGACAGATTATCATAAATTATTACATCTTTCAGCGCAAATGTCAATAAAAAAATTTGTCCCTGCCTGGCATTCGCCCTGTCTATAGAATATACTAAAAAGAAATATTGTTCTGATTAATATAAACGAAAAGGTTCGTAAAGAATTTTCCTTTACTGGATACGAGCAGTGATTCAGCACTCGGTCCCCTGTAGCAAAGACCTATGCTTTTGCCGTTCAAGTACTTAGATCTTCACTTTTTATTAAGCGCGAATACGAGCATGGGCTCCGGGTTCACCCGCACCCCATTTTTCCGAATTTCAAAATGCAGATGAAAGGCGGTGGCATTCCCTGTCCTGCCGACCAAGCCGATTTCCTGCCCGCACTTCACCGGTTCATTGGCTTTAACATGGCGCAGTTTTAGATGCGCATAGGCCGTTTCAGTTTCGTCATCATGGGCAATGACAATGATGTTACCGTAAGCGCCATCGCACCCGGAGAAGCGTATTACACCGTCCTTGGCGGCAACCACCGGCGTGCCTTCCGGCACTTCCAGATCTATTCCTTTGTGACGGCGGCTTCTGCCGCGAGGCTCACCAAAACACGAAGAAACGCGCGGGGAGGGATGTTCAACAGGCAGGAGGTAGCCCTCTACCATCCGGGGCGTCTCTTCTTGGGGCGGCGGAACCAGAACCTCGGCCTCCTGCACGGGGGGCGGCGGGAGTGGCGGGCGGACCTGAGGAGATTCTTTGGTGGCGCATCCCGAATATACCAGCAAAGCCGGGACATACAGCAGAAATATACAACCCATTCTGACACAGGAAGATGGCGTCTTCAAAAGTAATAGTATCCTCTTTTGCGCCTGTCCCCGCAGGACACAAGGCGCCGATCCACTGTTAGTAAAGGCTTAAGACCGGGAGAAACTATACCATATCCTCAACAAACTTTCAAAAGATCCGGCCGCGCTCTGTCAAGTTTTTGCTTACCCGCAATTGCATTAAATCCATAAAAGCGCGCGCGAGAGGTGCCGAAAAAGACCGACGCTATAGCACCGCCGGGGAGAAAGGATTAACACAACCGCGCCCTTCTGGTATACGATAAGAAAGTGGCGCCGTGTTCATTTTTTATTGAAAATGTATCCGCCTAAAGTGAAAGGATTGTATCGTGATTCCCCATCACCCCCTGAGCCGCCGGGCCTTCCTGGTTTCCACGGGCCTTGCCCTGTCCGCCCCCTGCATTGCCGAAACGCCGGGGCGCAGCACCGGTACCAAGCCGAATATGATTTTCATCTTTGCCGATGAACACCGCTACCAGTCACTCTCCTTCACCGAAATGCCCCAGGTCCATACCCCCGTATTGGAAAGAATGACCCGGGAAGGCTTCATGTTTCATCAATGCGTCAGCAATTACCCGGTCTGTTCGCCTTACAGGGGCATGTTAATGACAGGCAGGTGGCCCTGGCAGACAGGCGTAATTGACAATAACATCGACCTGCGCGACAGCGAATTCACGCTAGGGGACGCGTTTAAATCAGCGGGATATCGCACCGCGTACATCGGCAAATGGCATCTGGGCGGCACACGGGCGGAACCCTTCGGCTTTGACCAGTCACTGATTTGGACGGGAACAAACAAACATTACGATGAAAGCGTGTATCACCCACAAACCGGCGGTCCGGTTTGTCCCAAGGGGTACAATGCGACGCGAATGACGGACCAGGCGGTGGAATACATCAACAACATCGGCGCCGACCCGTATTTGCTGATGCTTTCCTTGAATCCCCCCCATTCCCGATTTACAGACGCGCCGCCTTCAAAACGTGCTCTTTACCCGGACGGCTCTCTTCCCTACCGGCCGAATGTGAAACTGAACGGACCCGCCGACGGCCACATATCCCGGGATAACGGAACGCCCCATTATGAAGGATACCACGCCCACATCAGTGCCGTGGACGAGGAGGTCGGCCGCGTGTTGGAAGCGGTCACGCGGTCGGAGCGCGGAAACGACACCATCATCATCTATACCTCCGACCACGGATCCCAATTCGGATCCCACGGCGTCGGCAGCAAACGCCAGCCTTATGAAGAGTCCCTGCGCATCCCCTTTATTGTCTACGCGCCGGGCCGGATTACGGCGGGAACCAGTTCCCAGGCGCTCATGGGCGCGCCCGATGTCATGCCCACGCTGTGCGGGCTGGCGCGCATCCCGGTTCCCGCTTCGTGCTCCGGCCAGGACTTCTCCGGGCATATTATTGGGACAGGCGGCCCGGAACCGGACGCCCAGCTGATCATGCACATTTCCAAGGATAACGCTTCCGGCGGCGCGCGGCATCCCGCTCCCTTGTTCCGGGGAATACGGACCGCCCGTTATACCTATACGGTCAATGAGAGCGGACCTTTCCATCTCTTCGACAACCGGGAAGACCCCTACCAGATGCGCAACCTGGCCGACACGCCGGATTATGCATCCCTGCGGCAGGAGCTGCACGGGCGGCTTCGGGAATTGCTTGCCAAGGCGGAAGATCCCTTTCCCATCGGATAATCAATGGGAACGAAGGGGGCGAAATTCAGGTACAAGGCCGCGCCGTGAATAGCACCAGGCGCTCGGCACGGTAAACTTCCTCGAAAAGGGCGTTAAAAGGCGCCGGCGGATCAATGAGTTCCTCTTCCCGCATGATCATGTATACGGCGGAATACTTTTGGCGTTCGGCGCAAAACGCTTCGGCGTCTCCCGCCATTGCCGGCTCCACCAATATCCGGTTGACATAGCTGAGCGGGCCGGGATCGACAAAGGGGTTGCAGTAAATATAGGGGGGGAACAGCAATTTGCGCGCGGCGGGCATGACAATCGTTACGGCGATTTCATCCTCATGACAGATAAACACGGCATCCGGCGGCGTGTTTTCTAGAATCCATTCGTAGAGGGGCATACTGCGCTGGTGGTACTCGTGATACAGCGTCATGTCGGGTTTTTGAAAATCCAAATGGGTGGTGAGCGGATTCATCGCATACACCAGCAGGCCCGCAACGCATGCCGCGACAAACATAAGACCCTGTCGAAACACGGGGAAAGACCTCGAAGCCGGTGCGCTCCGTAAAATAACGGAACACAGGCGGCGGACGGCATCCGCCGCGAGGCCGCCCGCGGCGGAAACACCCACGCCGAAAAGCATGGCCCGCACCGCCGTCAGGTGTATGGACCAGTGGTGTCCGGGAACAATTCCCTGCACCAGTATCGCGAAGCGTCTTTCCAGCAGTTGCCAAGTATAATGCTGGACAAACAGCAGTACTACGGTAAGGGTCCAGCACAGGCCCAGCCTGGCGGCACGGTCACGGCGATAGAGCAACGCCACTGCCCCCAACACGGCAAAGGCGTTCCGCCAGTTCAGGGCTTCCACCAACCGGTCCGGCAGTTGTTCCAGAAGTACATAATCCAGCGCGAAAAGCGACGGTGCGGGACTTTGCACCCGGAACTGGTAATTCCACAAGATGCTTCCTGTGTACGGAAGGCTTGTTAAAAACGCTACTGCCAGCATCAACCCGAAGGTGGTCATCACTTTCAGGGCTTTCCGGCGGCCAAGGGCCCGGTCGGCCTTTCCCCCTTCCTGATCGGCGCAACATCCCGTCAGGAGGCACACGATTTCCCAGGCGCTGCACACCAACAGGGCACCGCCCGCAACGACCGCGGGAGCGGTATGCGCCATAAAGACCAAGCCCAGAAGCAGGCCGGCCACGGCGTGCCCCGCATAAGAACGGCGCTCAAGGGCTTTGTAATACACGGCGAACAACAAGAGCATGATGCCTGCGCCGTAGAGGGAAGGGAAAAGCCAGGGGGAATACCAGAAGTGGACCCAGATGGGCACCGTGGCGGCTTTTCCGAAGAAAACGATGCACATCCCTGCAAGCCCGGCAGCCCGGCCGAAGAGCAGGGTAACGAAAATCACTAAACCCAGGGGAGCCGCGAGGTTCACCCAGGGCCCCAATAGCACCCCGAGACGGGGCATGGAAATTCCGGAGAGGATATTACCCAGCGCGAGCATGGCGCCGGTAAGCGGATTGTACCAGAGCGTTTCCCCCAGCAGAATAGGGTCTTCCGGATACCGCCCCTCCACCAGGGTCTGCCCCATGCCCACATCGCGCAACAGGTCCCAGCCGATAGGCCAGAGGCATTCATGGGTAGCCAGTATCGCCCTGGTCAGCGCAAAGGACAGGAGAGCGGCAATCAGCAGGCAATACACTACCCATGACAGCGTCTGAAACGGCACCGGAGAAGATTCCGGAACCATGCGCGTGGTTTGAGGAGTGGGTGTATTCATCGCGACGGCTATTTTACGAATACCCCACCGGCAATGCAATTTGTCGCGGCAGAAATGTTATTGGTGTTTTCTGCACAACAACCCGTAAAATAAGTCCGCTTGTTATTTTGACGGGTTTAAAGAGAACGGGTCCTCACACAAGAGCCACGGGACAGGTTTGAACATCATGCGGCCAGAAACCATGCAAAAACGGAACATCTATTCTCGTGCGCATTGGCTTTTGACCGTGATCCTGGTATTGACGACGGCTTTTGTGGGGGGACTACTCTCTTGGCAGGTCAGCAAAACGGTACACGGGACATCGGGCAGTCCCCTCGGCGACCTGCTGCCCTCTTTCGGGCCAGCGGCCCTGTTCGCCTCCGGCAGGGGAATGATACTGCCGGTGCACGGCGTGCCGCCGGAACTGGAGGCCTTTTTGAACGGCCGCACGACCCGCTTTGATCCCGCATTGCTTCCCGCCGACTTTTCAGGCCCCCCTATTTTCGGTTCCTATGCGGACACCTTTCCCCTGACCCACTGGCTGTTGTTCTACAGTGTGGGCTGGACTTGGCGCCTGCTGGGCATTGACTACGCGGCCCTCCACGTGCTTGCCGGGATGCTGGGCGCTTTTGCCGCGCTTTCCCTGTACCTCCTCTTCCGCCTGGGCATGAACCGTCTTTTTGCCTGCGCCGGCGCGCTGTTCACCCTGCTGCTGCCGCCGTTTCTGCTGTTGATGCCCTCCCTCCGCGATTTCAGCAAGGCCCCGTTCATACTTCTGTTCATTGCCGTTGCGTTTCGGATCTTGCACCGCAGACAATCTCCCGCAGGCTTCCTGATGCGGATACTGTGTCTGGCACTTGTATTGGGCGCAGGCTACGGGTTTCGACAGGACATCCTGATCTGTCTGCCCGTCGCATTTGTCCTGTTGCCGACGGCGCCCCTGCGGGGAGGCTATCGTCCCTTTGTCCGGGCGGGCGCCGCCCTGCTGCTGCTCGCCCTGTTCGGCTTGTGCGCACTGCCCGTGCTGCGCGGCATGCGCCATGAATCTGGAAGCGTTACCACCCACACCCTTTTTCAGGGGCTGAGCCGCGAGGCGGAACAGGCCATGTCCTTCGGCGACGCCTCCTATGACCTGTTGCTGACTCCCAGCGATCCGGAAACCCATGCCGTAATCAACGCCCACGCCCGTATGCGGGGGGACACGGAGCCCATGTCGCTGTACCTGAGCCCGGCCTACGCCCGTGCGGGACGCCTGCTCTTCAAAGAATGGGCGCGTACATTCCCGGCCGACCTGTTCGCGCGCGGCCTGGCCTCCATTGAAACCGTGCAGCAATTGACGGGCCTGACCTTGAAAAGCCCGGCGTACACACAGACAGGCGCCGCGTTAAGCGACTGGCGTCTGTTCGCCTGGCACACGCCATACGCGAAATTCATGGAACCCTGGGGACCGCTATTCGTTCTGGCCGCATTATTCCTTGTCGGCCTGCACAGCCGCCGCATGCTGCTGGCGGTCCTCATCATTCTGGGATATTTCATGGCGTACCCGAGCCTGCTGTTCCAGGTACGGCACGCCTTTCATCTTGCCTTTGTGGTGCCTTGGGCGTTGTTATTCCTGTTGCATGCGCTTTTCCGGACAACTTCGCGCCGGGTCAGCCACACCGAGGCAGACCAAGCGCTCCCCGAAGGAGTAACGCCTGTTTCCATGGCGCGGGCATTTGCGGAAACGGCGGGCGTCCTGCTGCTTACGATTGCAGCATGCGCATCGCTCCTGATTGCCCTGCGGCAGGTGCAGGCCGCCCAGGTGCGACACCTGGCGGCATCCTATGGCCACACATCCCGGATTCCGCTGGACACCACGACAGAGACGGAAGGCGGCTACCAGGTATACCAGCCGGTCCGGACCTTGCCCGGGCTGGAAGAATCCTGGAACCTGCCGCTTGGAGACGCGGCGACGTCCTATATTGTTCTTTCCCTGAAACCCGCCGAATACGCCTTCCCGATAAAGATTCTTTACGAACCCCAGCGGGGCGCCTACCTGACCCGTGAAATCATCCTGCCAGCCTCACCCGGAGTCGAGGGCGACCTCCTTTACTTCATACCCGTCTATGAATTGGCGGATTACACTCCCACCGAGTTCCTCCTGACCAAACACCGTTTCAGCAACACGCCACTGGCCAACCTGCTGGTACATTCGGCGGGCACCAATAAATTCTCCGGCATCGGTCTGCGCCCTGACATGGCCCCCCTTTACAACGGAATGTATTATGTGGAAAACCATGATGCCCTGCCCTGGCTGCTTTTCATGCGCCTGACGCGAAACCCAGACGATTTCAAGGCCTGCAAGCGTTTCGGGTGGGAAAAGTCGGCCTTGATGCTGCCCGTTGAATACCGGTACTGGAAATCGGGCAGCGCGGCCAAGGCCGTAGAGGCGTATTTTCAACTCCTGTCGCGCTATCCCGGCCATCGTCCTTATGCCGACAGGATCAAGACGCTCATTCCCCGTCTACCGGATCCCGTGGCGCGTGCCGACGCCTTGTTCCGCCTGAGCGGCTATGAACTCCATACCGGGGGCGCGTATGCGGTGGAACTGGCCACGATCGCCGCGGAACTGGCCGCCAGCGGCGACTTAGCGCAGGCGGAGCGACTTTACAGGCAGGCCGTGGCGCTTGCCCCGGACGACCTGTGGCACCAGACCCACTTGGCTGACACCCTCCTGGCCCAGGGCAACACCCATGCCGCCGCGGAACTATATGTCGGCGTGCTAAAAGCCGCCCCCGAATCGCCTTACAGCGCAACACAATTCGACACCGCCTGTGCACGGAACGGGATGGCGGACTATCAAGTGCAATTTTGGGAAACGCTGCGGCGGGACTTTCCGCAGGCCATCACGCCCGCCCTGCATCTTGCCCAACGATACGAGATAATCGAGCGTCAGGATGAGGCATTGGTCCTGTACGAGGATATCCTGAAGAACCACGAAGACCACCCGAAAACCCTCATCCATTACGGCGCCCTGGTCGCCTTGAAAACGGAGTATGCCCAAGGCCGCGCGCTTATGGACAAGGGGGTGAAACTGGACCCGGAACTGGGTCCGGTTTTTATTGAGGAACTATGCCGTCTCGCGGAAAACTATACCCGGGACGGCAATGACACCTTCGCCAAGGCGATTTACTGGGAAACCGCTTCGCTTTCCCCCGCAGACCCGCATCGGCTGGTACAACATGCCGATCAGCTGGCCGGAAACGATGAACCGGAAGCGGCTGCCGAACAATACAAATTAGTACTTAAAACCATGCCCGAGTCCCCCTACAGCGCCCAAAAACTCGGTGAGTTGCTTGCATCCATGGGTAGTCCGGAAGAAAGTATTCAGGTCTGGGAAAAGTTACACGAACTTCATCCGGCGGCCGTCATACCGGCCCTGTATCTCGCGCGGGAATATGAAAAAGCGGGCCGACAGGAAGAAGCCCTGGCCTTGTACGAACGCATTCTGGTCAACCATCCGGAACATGAGGAAGCCCTGACACGTAAAAGGGCGCTGGAAACTCCCGGTACAAACCCACCCGCTCCCTCTAACTGACAGGCAGGCACGACGTTTCCTTCCGGGCAAGCCGCCCGGCCATCAGGATGCCTGCTTCTGATACTGGCGAAACAAGGTATCCGCAATATAGCCCGCAATGAGCTGGTTCCCGGCGGGTGTAAAATGTATGGGATCGGCGTAGAGGTGCTCACAATGGTCCGGAAACATAGATTTGGGATTCAGAAAGTCCGCGCCGATGTAGCCCGCGATACCTGCCGTGAGTGATTCAACAATCGTGGCGATGCGGGGCGTTTGGGCAACTTCCTGATCCGAGGGCAGGTACATGACGGCAAATCCAGCACCCACTTGCAGGCTCAGTTTGCGCATCCGCACATAGGCGTCCGTAAACTCCCCCGGGCTCATGCGCATCCGGCGGGGTCCAAATGGGGAAGGCTCTACGATTGCCGCCGCGCCTTTGACCGCCTCGCGCAGCAATACTTCAACGCCCCAGCGCCGGGTGAGGTCGTCCCAATCCACCAGGCCTCCGGCGCCCTGCGACACCTCGCCCCATTCGTTGGTGCCGAAACACGCAATAACCAGTTGGGGTTTCAGGTCACAGACGTATTTTTCAAGGAATCGCATCCCCTGGTAGGCACTGTATCCCCCCACGCCGGCATTAATGACTTCAAAATTACCGGGAACCCATGCGTTCAGTTGTTGTTCGAGCAAGGCCGGCCAGGTGTGTTCGTTGCCGGCCGCATCCCCGAAAGTGCGGGAATCGCCAAGGGCGAGAATACGGAATTGCCCCTCCACGGGGCGCAATTCTTTGCTTCTCAGCCCGAGGCTGTTGGTGGAAACGGGATAGGGGCACAGGTAATCCTTCTGATTGGGCAGCATCTTCCAAAGCAAGTCGGGATCGTATTCATGCAGGCCGCCCCAGTTGGCATTGCCGAAGACAACGGGCAGTTGGTCGGTTCTAAGGCGGATATAATACCTGCCGGCCACCTCCAATACCACGCCCGCGACTAAAACAGTAATGATGACTGCGAAAAGCCATGAAATATATTTCCTAAGCTCATGTGCGGGTTTTTGTACGGCAGCGGTTTCCTGTATTACAGACGAATTCATAAGAAAATCCTTTGCGTTACTCTCGCAACACCTAAACCGAAGAATTCACAAGGCTGTTATTTTACAAGCATTCGTCGCAAGGATTCGATTTGTCAATAAATTGTCGATAAAAACATGGGACCCGGACAGCCGGATAAGCATTGTAAACAGGCGAGCGGGGTGCAAATGACATCAATCTAACCACCGGACAACAGTGACAGGGCAAAACAAGAAAAGGGAGAGAACAAACCTGTATCAAAGAATCCCGCTTTCGCTTATAAACGACATCAACGAACGTCATTCCGGTTTTTTCGCAAGATATACCGTGTATCAAAGTGCGCCGCCGGATAACGCGAAAAAGACCGGAATCCAGATTAATGCCGCTCAAGGATAAAATTTTGTCCCAAGCGGATTGTACAGATATTGTTCCTGCCAACGGCTTCTAAAGATGGGTTCCGGTCTTTTCGCGGCCCAGTTAAAACCTTCGATACCCCGCTCTTCTCACCGCGAAAAACCGGAATGACGTTGTTTCAAAGTGATGCACATAAACAAGGGGCTCCACCCTTCATTGATAACCTTATTTGTTAACTTTTGCCAGGGCAAAACAGAAAGGCGGGATACGCTCTGTCGCTTTTAAACACTCCGTGGCGTACCACATATTCAGGTCAGGAAAAACATGCAGTCAGTTTCCCCTGTTCCGCTTCTCCCGGCCTACAAGAAATACCGGCCGGCATGGACACCTTTCATCTCCGTCTGATAGGATAATGAACCACCGCTCGGCGACAAACACGGTTACTGCCGGGATCAAGGAGTATGAACCGGGATGAAAATTTTCACAGTACTAAAGAACTTGGCATTGCTGGGCGCGTCTCTGCTCGCCGTGGCGTTACTTATAGTCGCTTTGGAATATACGGCCGGGCTTGCGAACCCGGAAAAAGAACAGGCGGGGAAAATGCAATTGCTTTTCCCTCCGGGTTCGGAAGAATCCTTTGAAACGGCGGAATTCTCTTACACCGTCAGCATTAATCAGCTGGGGCTTCGCGACCACGAGATCGATCCCGAAAAGCGCGCCGCCTGCCGCGTCATCGCGCTGGGGGACTCTTTTACATACGGCTTTGGCGTGAACCTGGAAGACACCTGGCTCAAAAGGCTTGAAACACATTTGCAGGATTCCGGCTTAGAGGTGGAAATCATCAACTGCGGCAGTCCCGGCGCAGGTCCGGCGGACTATGCCAACTTCGCTAAAAAAATTATTCCCGTCTTGAAACCAGACCTGGTGCTGGTGGGTATTCTGCAGGATGATATCGAGGTGGGCGACCCGCCGGTGCTTGAAGCGGAATGGAACGACGCGCTGGCGTGGGTCCGGGCTTCCTTCCCGAATATCATGCGGTTAATGCGCCAGAAACAACCCTGGGAACGGGAAAAAGAAAATCAGGACGATGTTACGCCGCCGCAGGTGAAATCCAGCCAGTTAAACCGCGAACTGGACGCCAATGCCATGCGCGTGCAGTTGGAACAGGCCACGCCCGAAGCCCGCGCGCGCTTTGAGCAATTGGACCCGCTGGTCCGGGAACGCGCCCTGAGCGGCAACCTGAATCCCTTCATGGTATTAAGCGCGCTCAACGGGCCTAATTACTATGTATGGCGCCTGGCGCTGGACACGACCACCATGCAGCAAGCCATAGACAAGACTGCAGGCAGCCTCACCTATATCCGCACGGTCGCGGAATACTGCGGCGCAGAGACCGCGGTACTCGGCATTCCTCTGGGACCTTATGTAAACCGTCCGTCCTATGAAAACGTGCAGCGCCTGGGCTTTGAAGTCATCGAAGACATGCTGACCACGGACGCTCCCGACCGCGGAACGGAACTTGCAAGCCAGGGCGCCGGGCTCCCCTGCGTTACGGCCACGGCCGCCTTTCGCGAACAGGCGGACCGCAGCGGTTTGTTTTTCGAACTGGACGGCCATCTGACTCCGGAAGGGCATGCGCTCTACGCGGAAACCGTGGCGCCTTTTGTGACGGAACAGGTCAAGGCAATCCTGAATCGTTGACCCGGAAGAAAGGACACTATCTAATAATCCTTTTTCCAGAAAAGGCCGACTCCGCTGCGTTCCTTGGCATCGGCGTCCCCCTTGACGGAAATCTGCGGCGTCACCTCCACCTCGACGGAAACGCGGCTGCTGTCCGTGGTCGTGCCCTGTTCCACCTCGACATAGACCGAATCGGTGAAGTATTTGCCCATGCCGACCGCCGTTTCATCAGCCCGTTCCCCGGTGCGCAAATCGAGGCGATCGATACCCGGCAATTTTATGTTTCCTGAAAAGAAGGGGACCCCGGCAAAGCCCTGGTTAAACATGGCCGCGACGCGGGCCAGTTGAATGGCCTGCACGGGCGACAAGCGTGACAGGTTGCGCCCGAAAAGGATCTGCGCCAGAATTTCATCCTGCGGCAGCACCGGGTCTGACGACAACTCAATCTTGACATCGTCCAGTTCTCCCTTCAACGTCAGCCTTGCTGAAAGGGAGGACGTTTCCACAACGGCCTGCATGTCCAGGTATGGCTTTTCCGGGGAACCGTCCAGGAACAACAACGCACTGTCGCGCAACTGGAAGCGCCGGTTCAAGAAATCAAGATGCCCCCGCAGTACCGCGACTCTTCCGTCAATCCGCATCTCGGCGAGGGTTCCGCCGACATGCAGTTTCCCTCCCCATTCGGAATCCAGAATGGGGGCACGCGCGTACACCTTGCCGGGGATGTCGCACTTGATGTCAAGCCTTACGCGATCCGCAAAACCGGGCCCCTTCTCCTCCTCCTGCTTGACCGCCTGGCCGTCCCGGATCTCGGTGACTTCAAGCACGGGCAGTTCTTTTACGGGCATCTCATCCGGCATGGACACCTCGACGGGCGTTACCTTGATGTCTCCTTTGAGCAGCATGTCCTTTAGGGAGCCTTCCACATTCAGGTCGCCATTCACACGGCCGTTCATATAATCCAGATCCGCAAAACGGGCGTCGGACAGGTGGACTGTGCCCTTGAAAGGAAACTGTTCCGCGTAGAGCAGGCGCATTTCTCCGGAAGCGGACATGTTTTTCTGCCCCCCCATATCCGCCGTGCATTCCGTAAGGCGCAGGATGCCGTCTTCCGCTGTGAGGGTTGCGTTAAGATTTTGCAGCCGGGTTCCTGTTTTGGTGTTTTCATAGACGGCCTGGCGCAACGCCGCCTCGCCCCGAATGTCAGGCCGGTACAGTCCCCCGGCGAGGCTAAACTCGCCGGATGCCGTCCCTTCGAGATAGTGTTCGTCCAGTCCCAGCGCGGCGAGGAGCTTCTCAAATTGAATCTCAAACATTGCCTTGCCTGACAGGCCTGTATCCGCGGACGCGTCCAATACCCAGGGTATCAACTGCACCCGGGCCGCCAAAGCCGCCTGACATTCCAAGCGCAGGGTATCTTTCATGTCCGCTTTGACGGTGGTCTCGAATCCTGCCGATGTCAAGGAAAATTCACCATGGGCTTCCAGGGGCGCAAGACCCGCCGCCGACTCGTTCTGCAACCGCACCTCGTTGAGGCTGAAAGCTATCTTTACAAGAGGATCGGATAGGCTGCCGTTCAAGGACATATCCGCGTCAAGTGTTCCCGTCAGAAGAGGTATGCCGAACATGGCTCCGGCGGCGAGGGGCAACGCCTCCACGCGCGTCTCGGCCGACAGGTTGTCGCCCTCCTGCCGCCCCTGGATATGCAGGCGGCCGGTGCCGAAACGCAAGACCGTTGGATTCAATGTAATACCGGATGCCGGGACTATCACTTTGGCGGGTTCCTCCAGTCCGTACTCAAAATCGCCCAGCACACCCTTGGTCTCTTCCACGATCACACTGCGTTCGCCGGGAAATACCCGACTTTTCACGCGCAGGGTGAAGGGCTGCGATTCCGTCGCACCTCCGGTCAGGGCCCCCTCGGCAGCGATGGTCATGGCGGCTTCGTTTAGGCCCCCGTCCACGTTGATCTTGAGGGAGGACAGTCCTGCCATGCCGGCCTGTATTCCTGAAGCATCCATGCCTGTGGTTCCGGAATAGCCTTTCCCGTCGTGCTTCATACGCGTGCTCAGATGGATATCGGCGGCCTTCATACTCCCGTAGGTCACGGACCGCGCCTTCATATCGGCCGTAATGGCGCCGTCATCAAGAGTCACCTTCCCATCCGCACTGCCCGAGCAGGCTGCGCCCGCCATGCGTCCCAGGGACTGCAGGTCATTTAACGCGGCTGTAAGTTCCGCCTCCGGCTTGCGGGAGTCCAGGTTGTAGGCGATACGGCCGGAAACCTCGTTGGCGCCCGATTTGAGTTTCATCGGCGCAACAACAATCCGGCCGGCATCCAGTGTGGCAAGGCCCGTGGCGCTCATCGCCTCCCCTCCGATTTCCATGCGCGCATCCAAGGAGACTTCGGGATGCTCACCGGACAAGCCGGACCCCTCCAGCGCAACATTCATCTGCGCAGAGGGATTCGCTTCAAAGACAATATCCGTTCCCCGGATATCGGCGTGGGCGGATAGATCCCGGACCGGCCCCCGCAGTTCCGCTTCCAAGGACATCCCACCAGAAAGTTTCTTAGTCAATGCGGCGCCGACCGGTTTGAGGTCCGGCACCGTCACGCGCACCCCCGCAAGCACCTCTCCGCTTTGCATGCCATAGGAAGCATTGCCTTCCACCTGGCAGGCGCGGCCGGAAACAACAAACCTGGGAAAGCGGATCGCTTCCGTGGAAATAACACCCTCCGCCCCAAGATGAACTTCATTGCCTGTCAGCGCGGCCACAGGCGCCGGCAATCCACCCAGGGCCCCGAGATCCGTATCGAGCCGCAAATCAAGGGAAAGGGGCTGAAACGTGCCTCCAATGTTGGCTCGCGCATTCAACGAGCCGTCCGGCAGGCCTTCGATATCGACGGGCAAGGCGGCAAGAGAGGAAACATCCGCCTGAAGCTCCAAATCAAGGTGCTTCTCTGACAGCGCGAAAACGCCTTCACCCGTTAACCGGGCGTTGCCGTCCGTAAGCAGCATGTCCCGCGCCTTCAGCTTCGTCCAGTCGTCCGCTTCCACATTTATCGCCAGATTCCAGTCTCCAGCATGCCTGTCGGCCAGAATCAGTCCCTGTCCTTGTGCGTTCACCGTCGCCGATACTGCCCGGGGCGGCATCCGGTGCCATTCTCCACACCGCCCCTGCACTGTCACGAGCGCCTGTTGCCCGGAGACGGAGAAGGCCTCCAGCCCGGATCCCTCCAGTTTCAGGGTGAACTCCAGCCCTGATTCGCCCCCACTCGATTCCACATCCCCCGCCATACCGCCCGTCAGGGCGAATCCAAACAGTGCGCCAGTCGTCGCCAGGTCAGGGGCGTCCAAATGCGCCTTGAGGTTCAATGCAGGCTGCTCCGGCACGTAGTTGCCCTGAAAAGTAAGGTGCGCCCCGGCCGCGGTAACGTCCGCATGCTTCACCTGCAGGACCCCGGCTTGTTCGTCAAAAGAACCATCGAAATCAAGCCTCAGAGATTCTCCGCCCGTATAGGGCATCTTAACGAGAGGAAGGCGGCCGGGATACACGGTAACGACACCGCCCAAGGAGGCTGTTTCGGCCAATCCCCCGCGCAGATCGGCCTCCAATACGACCATCGTACTAACGGATGCTTTGCCTGCAACCGCAAGTTCAGAAAAGGGGCCTTTGATTTCCAGATCGAGTTCCGCTGGCAGAACCCCTTTATCGGCGTCCATTCCCGGAATCCGTGAAATATCCGCATGCGCGACGCGCAACGAGAGGCCAGCCTGCTTTTGTTCCAGTTGAATCTCCCCGCCAAGGACCGCCTTAAGAAACTCGGACGTGATGTCACAGGATTTGACCGCCAGAAGTCCGTTTCCGTCAAGAACGGCAGCAAGACGCGCGTCCAGTCTGCCACCCAGATACTCCGCGTAGTCCGAAAGAAAGGGCGTGCGGGTTACGTTAATCATCAGGTCGGCCTCAACCGTGGAGCTTACCCCCTCCATCAGTCGGGCATCGCCTTCAAAGAGCGTATCATCATCCCCCGCAGTCACGGCGACCCGCCCTTTCCAGTCCGCCCTGCCGCCCCTGCCGTCAACCTGCGCAACCAGCGGCGGGGGCACATCGAGAAACGCGGGCAACAGGCTTTCATCGTAAGCCTCCAGCCAGATTTGCGGCAGGCCGTCCACATAATGAAAGGAAAAGGACGCCCGCGTAGTGTCCGCCGTCTCCGGCCCCGTAATCTCCAGGGCGGTTTCGGGAAAGGACGCCCCTTCCACAGGAGTGACTTTCCCGGTAATCGCAAGTTCCGCTTCCCTGCCCATCACCGCTTCGTCCAGCACCATGCGCTTGATGTTCAATGCGTCTATATGGGGCCAAACAGGTATTTCCGGTATGCGCGGGATGCGCCATTTCTGCTTGGGAATGGGCCGGTTCCACAGTTTCAGGTGGCCGATATCCAGCTTCGTCAACCGGATGCGCCCCCGCAGCAGCTGTGCCGACACAAGGCGCAGATCAAGGTCTTCTATGTCCACAAAGGGGCCGCGGGTGTCCGCGAGATACAGGGACGCCAGGCGCACCTGTCCGGGCAGCCATCCGGAAAGGCCTTCGATTTCGATGGTGAAAGACGTGTGTTGGTTCACGAAATAGGTAATACCGCGAACCAGCATCGCTTTCCCCGGCGGGGTCTGTATCGTCACGGCCGCAGCGAAAAACAGGACAAGCATACCCACGGCACAATAGAGCCCCCGGCGCAGCCAGCGACGTATTCTGGTGGCATCACGCATGATTAAAAGGCCTGTCCGATACTGATGTAAAACTGGACGGCATTGTCGATTTCTTTGCGGCGGTTCAGGGGCACGGCCACGTCAAAACGCATGGGGCCTATGGGCGTGAAGTATCGTATACCGATCCCGGCGCCCCACTGCACGGTATCCTTGAAATCGAAGTAGGGGCTTTCATGGGTAGCGCCCCCGTCAACAAAGACGACCAGGCCGAACTGCTCGTTCAGCCGTTTTCGCAATTCAAGGGACCAGTCCGTTACGGAACGGCCGCCAATAGGATCGCCGTTCTTATCCAGCGGCCCCACATCCTGGTAGGCGTACCCGCGGATGCTGCCGCCGCCACCGGCGTAGAACCGTTCATCGGCCGGTATTTTAGACAGGGACGCACCCCCCGCCATGCCCAGGTGAAGGCGCGCGGCCAGGGTATACCCGGACTCCTCGCCCAACGGGAAAAACGCCGCGAGGGTAAGTTCATTCTTCACGAACCATACCCCCGTGTCATGGACATCCATAAAGGGGGTCAACCGGTCCGTAAAGCGGTATCCCCGTGTCGGGTCCATGCGGTCATTGCGATGATCGAGGCTGAATTGAAACGGAAACGAAAAGAGGTAATAGTTCTGAGCGCGGGAGGTTTCCTTGACCCGGCTTGCCCGCAGGGCCGGCCCGAATCCCAGGGAACGCTCCGGTGAAAAAGGGTGTTCCAACCAGGCGCCGATATCCATACGACGGCTCTGGTAGAAATCCGTTTCAATCTGCGCCGTTTTCGCCTGTAAGGTCAGCGTGTCTCTGGAACCCATAAACTCGGGGATGTCATAGTTCACGCTGAAATTCTGTTCCAGCTCCGTCACCTGGCTGCGGAGGCGCAGGCTGCGGCCCAGTTTCATAAAATTCCGATGTTCCCAATCCGCCGCCACACCGACCCCCTCGTCCGTGCGGTATTGCAGCCCCAGGCTGATCGTCCGATGGCGCCGTTCATTGAATTCCATGTCTATGGGGATTCGGCCGTCCTCAACCGCGTCGGGCGGCGCGGGATTCACGCGCACCAGGGTGAACAGGCCGCTTTCCTGCAGTTTATCCCGGGTCTTTTCCAGCAATTCCTGATCGAACCAGCCGCCTTCGGTCCAGACGATTTCACGCTGTACGGTTTCCAGGCGCACCTTTTCCAAACCAGAAATCCGCGGCGTACCAAAAGAAAGGCGTTCCCCGGATTCGAGCAGATAGGTGATATACATGGCGGCCTTGTCATGATCGACCTCGGCTTCCCGGTCAACAGCACGCGCATAGGGATATCCCATGCCGGTAAGTTGTCGAACAATCCGCTGTTCCGCGTCGAGGAGCGGCACGGAACGCGCGGGCGACCCCGATTGCAGACCCGTTTCGAGGGCGGCTGGAAGGATTTCTTCCGGTTGTCCCTGTTCCGCCGCGTCCCGCCAGACCCGGACATTGATTTCCTCAAGGTGATATAAGGGTCCCGGGACAATATTAAAAACCGCTTCCGGCGCGGATTCAGACCACGAAACCGTAAAATCGACTGCCGCGCTGTAATAGCCCTCGGATTGAAGGGCCTTCCTTAGCCGTTCCTGGTGGCGGCGCGCCGGTCCCCGCAACGCAGCCTCGGACGCCGGCGCGTTTTTATTCTGCCATAGGGCGGGCGAAAGGCCTTCCAGCAGGTTCCGAAGATTGGGCGTCTCCACGCCGTTGAGTTTTACCTGCGGTATGCCGTCGGGTTCCGCCAGGACCGAAACCGCCCACGAAAAGCAGGCAAGCGCCACCAGGAGGGCGCAGATGTTTTTCAAAGCGAAAAGGGCTTTATTACGCCGAAAAAGCGCTTCCATGTCTGCACATTTCATCATGACCTAATCATACCATATAAGCGCGGACCCCCGTAAACGCGCGATTCATGACAACCCTGCTTTTAAAGGTGGTCTTATTGACGCAGGGCTCACGGCGTTACGCGCGCGTGGATATCGTAGCCATCGGCCCGGGTCATCCTTACCCGAACAAAGATTCCGGACGCCAGGCTTGGATCCGCCTCAACGTATACCGCGCCGTCCACCTCAGGGGCTTCGGCACGGCTTCGCCCTTTCCACAGCCCCATCTCCCGGTCGAACTCCTCTATGAGCACCCTATCTTCATGCCCTTCTCGGCGCTGGTTGAATGCTTCCGTGATCTCCGCCTGGAGTGCCATGACGGCCTCCCGGCGCCGCCGCGCAACCGGACCAGGAACGTGGCCTTTCATCCGGGCCGCCGGACTCCCCTCTTCTGCGCTGTAAGTAAAAGCGCCGAGCCACTCGAAATGCTGTTCCTCTATGAATTTCAGCATGGCCTGATGATCTTCTTCCGTTTCCCCCGGGAAGCCCACCAGCATGGTCGTTCGTAACACCATACCGGGTATCTCCCTGCGCAGACGGCCCAAGAGCGCCGCCACGTCTCGCGCTTTTTCCGGCCTGCCCATGGCCTTCAGCACAGGCGGGGACACATGCTGCAACGGTATGTCCAAGTAAGGCGCGATTTTCGACTGGGCCACCATCTGTGCGATCAGGGCGTCCGTAATGCCGTTGGGATAGCAATAGAGGCAGCGGATCCAAAAGTCCCCCGGAAGGGCACACAAATCGCCAAGCAGCTCGGCCAGCCCGTAATGCGCATACAGGTCCTTTCCGTAGGCGGTCGTGTCCTGGGCTACCAGGTTAATTTCACGGACACCAGAAGCCACCAGGGCGGCGGCGTCGGCCAGTAATGTCTCCTTCGGAAGGGAAGCAAAGGGCCCTTTAATATCTGGAATCACACAGAAGGTACATTTCCTGTCACAACCATCGGCGATTTTCAGAAACCCATAGGGCATGTCGGTAAGCCGCTTCCGGGGCGTAAATTCATCACAGGCAACAGCTTCTTCGGAAACCATCCCGCCAATACGCGCCAGCAACGCATCCAGTTCATGAATGCCCACAAAGGCGTCCACCTCGGGTATTTCCGCTTCCAGTTCCTTCCTGTAGCGTTCAGAAAGACAGCCGGCCACATAGACCCGGCCGGGCACGCCCCACTCCGTCCTGAATGTGGTCCACGCCAGTATCATTTCCACGGATTCCGTCTTGGCATCGTGGATAAAGGCGCAGGTAAAAATAATAACAGCGTCCAAATCCGGCGGGCTGTCATCGGGAGTCCCCGCAGCCAGGACCGTCACCCGTTTCGAAAGCCGTTCTTCGAGCCTGCCGGCGAAATGTTCCGCATCGGCCGTATTTTTGTCACAACCCAGCACAACAATGCCGATACGCGCTTTATTTCCTGAACCTGTCATACTCCTGGTATCTTTCCTGCATACATCCACTTGATTGCCACAAAAGAAGCCGGCGCAAAACCGCGCATCGCTGCGCCGAACTTTACGCCGGCATCATTCATTTTCATCCGTACTATCTTACAGCCGGACTCCCTTATGGTTGTGTTCCCTCGGCAGGGGGCGCAGCGGGCGCTTCGGGCGCGGCAGGCGCTTCGGGCGCGGCAGGCGCAGCGGGTGCTTCGGGCACGGCAGGTGCTTCGGGCACCAGCGCGGCTTCCGATTCGGAGACCGTTTCCGTCACGGCCGGCGGAGCGCCTACCGGCATCGCTTCTTCGATTTCAACCACCGGTGGTTCAATAACCACATCCTGCGTTTCCACTTCGGCGGACACCGGCGCAGGTGCCGCCTGAACCGGCGGGATAGCCAGCCACAACACACAGCTCGCCACGACCAGGGCCACGGCAACCACCAATGCGATATTCAACCCTTTCTGCAGGGTGCTCTTTGCCGCATAAGAACCGATAAGCGGCGGAACAAGGGTACCGCCAAGCAGGCCGATGGCAAAAATCAGACTGAACATGGATGCCCCCGTGCCTGCGTTCATGGCATCTGTCTTTAAATAGGCCACGCCTACCAGGGTCGGGAAAATCGGGCCCAGCGCGAAACCCGTTACCAGGGTGCCAACCACGCCCATGGCGGGAGAAGAGGCCATGACCATAATGCCGATGCCAATAACCACCAATATGCCAAGGATGGGCACGAGCATGGCCGGGTCCACTTGTCCGGAGAAGAAAATGGCGGTAGTCAACCGGGCGGCCATCAGGCTGATCCAAAACGCACTGAGCAGGGTATTCGCCGTCTTGTCCGCGAATTTATGTTCTTTCAGGTAGGTGGAAACAAACCCCGCCATGGTGGATTCCAGGGCGATGTAGAAGAACAGGGTGAGACCGCTCATTAATGCTGCGGTATTCGAAAGCAAGCCCAGAACCTGGCTGAACTCAAATCCGGAGGCAGGCTGCGGAAACGCGGTAAAAGACGCATAAACGATAGGGATAAACAGAATTACGCCGATTAGTCCCACCGTCTTCTTATAGCCCAAAAATGCGAGCAGGTAGGCCAGGATAAGGGGCGTGATGAGCGCGCCCAATCCGAAAAACACATTCAGCAAATTACTGGCCCGCGCGGCGTTACCCCCGCCGAACAACACCTTTACGCCCAGATCATTGCCCACCACGTTCACGCACATTGCGGCGATGCCCATCAGCAGGCATGCGAACAAGGCCGCGCCGAAGGAACGGGCGCCAGCCAGCATCCAGACGCAAACCGCGCCCAAAGCAAAGCCCGTCAGCGCAATCACCTTGTAGCCCAGCGCATCCGTCAACGGGCCTATGAACAGCAGGGCAATCATGCAGCTGAACATCAGCGCGGAAATAAGCTTGCCGACCTTGGCATCATCTATTTTGAGCGCCTCGGCAAGCTTGAGTTTCACACTGCCCAGAATGGAGAAAATGACTCCCAAGGCAAACACGCCAGAAAACGCGACACTTGCAGCCAGAGTAAACTGCGCATCCACACCCAGGTAGCTCGTCATGGGTACATCCTCCCGGTTATGTCCCGCGGCTAAACTCAGCCCGGGCACGGCCCTTGTTAACAACACACACATTTCGGGGAACGGGTACTCCTCCGTCCCGGCAAACATCCACTTTTAAGATGGAGTAGTTATACGCCAATAGAAGTGGCTGTTGCAAAATCCTGTCGGCAAGCGCTTTCGGACAAATTCAGGGGAATACGTGATATACTGGCCATGAAAATCCGCGGATGCGAAGTGGAACTTCGCGAAAAATTGCGTTCCCAAGTAAAACTTGGAAACGAGCCTATGCAGACCATGGAAATCCACAGGATGATAAGTTTTTACAGGCTTCGCCCGGCAAACGACCGCAACCGATAAGGAGCAGGGATATGCGCACGCTTCACAGTATGGTCATTTCGTGCATGGTATTCTTTTTGTGTTTCGTGGCACAAGCCGTCCCGATTCCCATCAGCACCATAGAACAACTTCAACTGATCGGCAATGACCCCGCCTATCCGCTTACCGGTGAATATGAACTGACCAATGACATCGACGCCTCGGCTACCGCAGGATGGAACGGCGGAGCGGGATTCGCCCCCCTCGGTGTCTATGATTACTGGACCCAGTCCACCTCTTTTATGGGTGTTCTGGACGGCCAGGGCTATGTTATTTATAACCTGGTGATTAACCGTCCGGGGTCCGACCGTATCGGCCTTTTCTCCTGCGCCGGCCGCCTTGCCATTATCAGGAATGTCGGTATTCTCGGAAGCGTCGTGACGGGGCAGTACCAAGTCGGCACCCTGATCGGCACAATTATGGGTTCCACCATCGAAGACTGCTTCACGGAAGGCGCTGTTTACGGGGAATCACTGGTCGGCGGCCTTGCCGGTGAATTTGAATATGGAAGGGTCACCAGATGCCAGGCAGAGGGCACCGTAAACGGCGGCTTTCAGTTTACGGGCGGATTGCTGGGACGGAACGGCATCAGTGCGGATGAAAGCACCGCCGGCATTATCGAATATTGCTCGTCCGCAAGCACGGTAACCGCCATCGGCAACCGTGTCGGCGGCCTGGTTGGTTTGAATAACCAGGCGATTGTGCAGTCGTTTGCTATCGGCCTGGTCACGAATTCGGGAGCGGACACCGGGGGACTGGCCGGGGCCAATGCGGGCAGCATCACTTCCTCTTTTGCCTCGGGAGCCCTGTCCGGCGGCGTTTCGGCCGGCGGCCTTGCGGGCGCCAACCTGGAAACAGGCTCCATCCGGAATTGTTACGCCACCGGCGGCGGTGTGCTGGGAACGGAAAACGTCGGCGGCCTTCTCGGCAAGAACCTGGGGGAAGCGGAATACTGTTACGCCGCCGGACCGGTTTCGGGAACCACCTTCACCGGAGGTCTGGTCGGCAACGGGACGACTGGCGTGGTCAATGGCTCCTTTTGGGATATCGAAACCAGCGGGCAGGAGACCTCTTCCGGCGGCACAGGCAAACCCACCGTCGAGATGAAGATGCAAACAACTTTCACAGACGCCGGGTGGGATTTCACCGCTACCTGGGGGATTGTTGAGAGCGTAAGTTATCCCTATTTGCAGTACGCTCCGCCGGTAATTGCGCCAAATCTTACCGGTTTGAACCAGGAGGAGGCGGAAGATGCCCTTTCCGCGGCTCTTCTTACGCAGGGACACGTATCCGCACGTTGTGACAACACCGTTCCCGAGGGAAACATCCTAAACCAGAAACCGGCCCCGGGAACGGTACTCACCCCCGGAAGCGCGGTGGATTATGTGCTATCCCTGGGAGCATGCGCGTTGGAAGAGGCCTTTTACTGCCCCGAAACAAATCTGCTTTACGGCCAGGAACTCACCACGGAATACACGCCCGTCTATTTTCTGAGTGATGAATTCCTGGCGGAGGAAGGACTGGCCCCATGGCGCTTCGACACCTTTGCCGCTGAGGGACAGGTGTGCGACCTGCACTGGTGGGGCGTGGAAGTCAACAGCGAAGGGAACCCGTGTGAACGGGCCGCCAATTTGTTCGTGGTCCAGATTTCGCCGACCGGGACGGAAAGCGCCTGGGAGGGCTGTGAAATCACCACGGAAGCGCAACGGGCAGTGATCGACTATATTGATTACTGGAATGGCGACAACACCATCACCTTGCCGGTATACCGGTATGACGTCTGGCATCTGCCTTCCTGCTGCGAACTCCCCGAAAGCGGGGAAACACTGGCCCTTTCGATTCGCAGCGCCGGTCCCGATACGGGCATTGAAGATGACGATTGCTATTTCGGATGGATGAATTCGCCGATGGGTGATGGCAGTTTTATTGAGATTGGCGAGGAAAATACGGCGGTTCTAGGCGCGGATCTCGCGTTTTGTTTGACGGATTATTTCCCGGCAGAGGGTGAAGGAGAAGGTGAGGGCGAAGGTGAAATCCCCCTCGAGGGTGAAGGTGAACTGCCGGAAGAGGGTGAGGGTGAGATTCCGCCTGAAGGCGAAATACCCGTTGAAGGAGAACCGCCTGTAGAAGGCGAGGGCGAGACGCCTGTAGAAGGCGAAGGTGAGACACCTGTAGAAGGTGAAGGTGAGATACCTGTAGAAGGCGAGGGCGAGGCGCCTGTAGAAGGCGAAGGTGAGACCCCTGCAGAAGGCGAGGG